>DAIRTB010000386.1:0-2951 GCA_036804105.1 Bacteroidota bacterium
CAGACATGCAAGTTTCCTGGTTAGGACTAACCTCTCACTCAACAAGTTTTGGAGTGGGTCCAAAAGAATTCTCCCAATCTGGTAATGGTGTAAACGATGGCAGACTAAGAATATCCGTTTCCACACCAAATATTGGACTTGGCCCGCTAACAGTTCGTGGCGTTGACACAGCAGGTAGAAGATGGTTTGTTTGTGGCACTGATACGGTAAATATCTTGGATCCTAATAGTTCTATCGCCTTTTCCTGTCCAAATGGTAATTATGTGCCTCAACAACTTATCATTCAAAGAGTATACAGAAAAAATGGCAATGCTATGATTTTTTCAGACCGTTTTGCAGGAACAATGACTTACCATGCAAACCACGGCCATAATCACGTAGACAATTGGGCGAGCTATACCCTAAGATTGCGAGTTCCAGGAGTTTCAGATCCTAGACAATGGCCACAAGTAGGCAATGGATCTAAAATAGGTTTTTGCTTAATGGATTACGGTAGCTGTAACTATTATAATGGCCATTGTAGAACAACAAACGATTCAGTTAATGCTGGTACAACTTTAACAAGTACCAACTTCCCCAATTATGGCCTAGGCGGTGGCTCTTACGGCTGCTCTCAAATTGTACAGGGAATTTCTTCTGGATTTACAGATATTTATAGTGCAGATTTAGATGGCATGTGGATTAATATTCCTTCTGGAATTTGTAACGGACAATACTACATTGTTGCAGATGTTGATCCAGAACACCATTTTTCAGAAACCGACACCACAAACAATTATGCTGCAATACCTGTAACTTTAACAATGCAGTCGGCTCCTGGAACCCTAACAAATTATGCTAAAATAACTTCAGGAAGTTATCCTACAATTTGCCCTGGCAATAGCATTAGACTTTTTGCAACACCAGGAAGCAATTATTTATGGTCAACCGGAGATACAACCCAGTTTATAGATGTTAGCACAAATGGAAGTTATACGGTTACCGTAACCAACTATTGTGGTACAGAAACATCCAGTCCATTTGTGGTAAATGTTTTACCAACCACCCCATCGGCAGCAGCTCCAGATGTTTCAACATGTAATAATTCGCCTGCTACATTTACAGCAACTGGCATTGGAAATATTCAATGGTTAAGTGCAAGCGGAAATTGGTTAGCCAATGGCTCAACTTTCACTACTGCTCCTTTAACCGATACTACAATGTTCTTAGTCGCTCATAGTTTAAACTATGTTGATAGCTTCTCAACGGGGCATCCAAGTTACACAACTGGAAGCGGTTCATATTTAAATGCAGATCAGTACCTCATTTTTAGAGCCGATGAAACTTTTATGCTGAAATCTTTTAAAATTAGTGCAAATTCAAATGGGTTGAGAACCATAACCCTAACCACAAGTGCAGGTAACTTTGTAAGAGACACAATTTTAAACCTCACTACTGGTTTGATCACAGTTAATTTAAACTGGAACATTCTAGGAAATGGACAAATTTACCACATAAAACTAAACAATAATGCAAACTGCTTCAGAACAAATGTCGGCGTAACCTATCCTTACAACGTTCCAGGTGTTTTGGCTATAACTGGATCATCGGCTGGAAGCGCATTCTACTATTGGTTTTACGATTGGAAGATTGAAGCCGCACAAAGAACTTGCAGCAAAATAGATACTGTTTGGGCCAATGTAGTTGATTATCAAACTCAGATTCAACCCTTTCAGAATGAATTTGTTATCAGCGCAAATCCAGTTACTTTAAGTGGAACTCCATCTGGAGGTGTATTTTCTGGCGCTGGAGTTTCTGGAAATGTTTTTACTGCACAAAATGCTGGTCCTGGGTTTCACAATATCGTTTATACCTACACAGGCAGTTCTGGTTGTTCCCAATCAGATTCTCAATTGGTTAGAGTTATTGGCTCACTTGGAGTTGCACAACCGTTCGATTTTGAGACTAAATTTAAACTGTTTCCAAATCCCGCACAAGATTTCATAACTTTCGAGCTTTCAGGATTTAACGATCCTGCAAAAGTAAATTACCAACTTTTCGACATTACAGGTAGATTGATTTTCGATAAAAATGCAGGAACACTCTTTGAGTCTATTAAAGAAACGATAGATTCAAGCCCCTACAATAATGGTGTGTACATCTTAAATATTACAGTTGGAGAAAGTGTTAATCGTTCCAAAATAATTCTTAAGCGTTGAATTTACTCTTAATTACATCACCCAAAAAAGTTTATTTATTTTTTTGGGTGATGTTTTGCCTGCAATTAAGAAGTAATGCTCAATACAACATCCAACAAATTGGAATCTCGAATGGTCTAACAAACGAATGGGTTAGAAGCTTGAGCATTGCAGATGATGGTACGGTTTGGGCGGGAACATCTTATGGGTTAAATAAAATTTCTGCCAACGGGAGCATTATACAAACTTGGAATGCTACCAGTAATAATCTCCCAGATTTAGATATTACAGCTTTACTTGCACTTCCAAATCAGGTTTTGTGGATTGGCACTTTTCAATCTGGCTTAATCAAATGGCAAAACGACACCATGGTAGCTCATTATCATACTGGAAACAGTTTGCTTCCAGACGATTTAATTCGGGATATTAAACAAGATAGCTCAGGAAAACTCTACATAGCAACATCGGGAGGATTAGCAATTCTTGAGAATAGTATAATTACCGTTTTTAATACCGCAAATTCTGGTTTAATAAGCAATAGTCTAACCTCGTTGGCTCTTTCAGATAGTGGGAAAGTATATATTGGTAGTTTAAATGGCGGCCTTTCCATTCTCAAAGACGGTCAAATAACGGTAAAGTACAATGCAAATTCCCCTTTAAGCGACAACACTGTTTTAGATTTAGCTGTTGATCATCAGAAAAACCTTTGGCTTACTACCCCTTCAGCTGGAATGTTCCTTTACACTTTTGCAAGCACTTGGTTTGGATTTAGTA
>DAIRTB010000387.1:0-2948 GCA_036804105.1 Bacteroidota bacterium
ACCCAATTTCTTTGGCAATTTGCTTACCTTCTTCGAAAGAGGCAATTAGACCATCGGAACCGGGAATAACAGGAACGCCCGCTTCTTTCATGGTGTCTTTGGCAGTTGCCTTGTCGCCCATAGCGTTAATCATTTCTGGCGTTGGCCCAATAAACTTTATTTTGTACGCTTGGCACATTTCAGAAAACTTGGCGTTTTCGCTTAAGAAACCATAACCTGGATGTATTGCATCGGTATTGGTAATTTCTGCAGCTGCCAAAATACTTGGAATATTGAGGTAAGAATCCATACTTTTCGGCGGACCAATGCACACGGCCTCATCGGCAAAGCGCACATGTAAACTATCTCTATCTGCCGTAGAATAAACTGCCACTGTTTTAATGCCCATTTCCCTACAGGTTCTAATGATGCGCAGCGCAATTTCTCCCCTATTGGCTATAAGTATTTTTTTAAACATAGGGTAATTTTAAGGATGAAAATTGTTGGTTGTAAATCCTTACGAAGGATCTACCACTACTAAAACCTGATCGTACTCAACAGGAGACGCATTGTTAGGAAGTATCTGAACAACAGTACCTTCTACCTCAGACTCTATCTCGTTGAATAGTTTCATGGCTTCAATTATGCAAACCGTTTGGCCTTTGGTTATTTTATCGCCAACTTTAATAAAGACATCTTTATCTGGGCTTGAAGATCTGTAGAAAGTACCAATCATGGGCGATTTAATGGTTACATAATTGGCATCCTTTGCAGCAGCTGGAGCTTCAACTGCTGCGGCAGGAGCTGCTGCAACTGGTGCTGCGGCTGCTTGAACAGGAGCTGCTTGTTGCGCAGGCATCTGAGCATATACCACTTGTTGTTGTGGTTGAGTACCAGAATGTTCGGTTTTGATTACAATTTTAAAACCTTCACGTTCTAATTCTACTTCTTTTACCCCAACTTTGGCTACAAAGCGAATGAGGTCTTGAATCTCTTTTAAATCCATGTTGCTAAATTACTTAACTCGTTCCACATAAGAACCATCTCTGGTGTCAATTTTAATCATTTCGTCTGCATTTACAAACAAGGGTACGTTTACGGTTGCGCCGCACTCAACTGTTGCTGGTTTTGTAACGTTAGAAGATGAGGTATCTCCTTTAAAACCAGGCTCTGTGTACGTAACTTTCATTACCACATGATGCGGTAATTCGCAACCCAAGATAACATCTTTTTCTGAATGATATTGTGCCAAACAAACTGTTCCATCCATTAAGAATTGAGGCGAGTTAATTAATTTCTCGTCTATGGTTGTTTGCTCATAGGTTTCTGTATCCATAAAATGGCAACCCATATCGTCTCTATAAAGAAACTGAAATTCTTTGGTTTCTACCCGAGCTGTATTTACTCTTGTGCCTGATGGAAAGGTGTTTTCTAAAACCCTGCCGTTGGTTAAACTTTTCAATTTGGTACGAACAAAGGCAGCGCCTTTACCCGGTTTTACGTGCTGAAATTCAACAATTTGCATTATATCGTGGTTGAATTCGATACACATTCCGTTTTTAAAATCTGCGGTAGATGCCATGAATATTTATTAATGATTATTTATTTACTATCATAAGCCCATTTCAAGTAAAGTGAACCCCACGTAAAGCCACCACCAAAGGCTGCTAGTACGATGTTGTCTCCTTTTTTGAGCTGATTTTCGTATTCGTGTAAACACAATGGAATGGTTCCATTGGTGGTATTGCCGTAACGATCTATGTTTACCATTACCTTGTCCATGCCTACGCCCATTCTATTAGCGGTTGCATCTATAATTCTTTTATTGGCCTGATGGGGAACCAACCAAGCAACATCATCTGATTTTAACTGGTTACGTTCCATAATTTCAGCAGAAACGTCTGCCATATTGCTAACTGCGAACTTAAAAACAGCTTGACCTTCTTGGTATATATAATGCTGCTTAGCATCTACGGTTTCATGCGATGAAGGCAAAACTGAACCACCAGCTTTCTGGTGAAGATAATGTCTGCCAACACCATCACTACGCATAATGAAATCCTGAATTCCATAACCATCATAATTTGGCTCAAGTAAAACAGCTCCACCACCATCACCAAAAATAATGCAGGTTGATCGATCAGTATAATCTACAATTGACGACATTTTATCTGCACCCACAATAACTACTTTTTTGTAAACGCCGCTGCTAACAAAGTTAGAGCCAGTACTTAGAGCAAATAGAAAACCAGAGCAAGCGGCCATAATATCGAACGATGCGGCATTTTTCGCACCAATTTTATCGCAAATAATATTTGCGGTAGCTGGGAAAAGCATATCGGGAGTTGCGGTGGCGCAAATAAGTAAGTCTATTTCTTCAGGTTTTAAACCAGTTTTTTCCATTAAACCTAAAACTGCCTGTGTCCCAATGTCGGAAGATCCTAAACCTTCTCCTTTCAGAATTCTTCTTTCGGAGATTCCAGTTCTAGATCGTATCCACTCGTCGTTGGTATCTACCAACTTTTCAAGTTCTGCGTTCGTTAAAATATAATCTGGTGCCCATGCGTGTACACCAGTTATAGCGGCTTTTGGCTGATTCATTTTTGTTAAAGATTAAAATACACAATTTAAGATTAGACAATCAACGTGTGCAAGTTACCCAGAAATCTGAAATATCAGTTAAATGCTGCTTGAATTTTCTCTTCAATACCAGATTTAGCCAATTCGATAGCATGAGCTATCATGTTTTTTATTGCGATATCGTTTGAGATACCATGCCCAATAATTACAGGCTGATTTAAGCCTAAAATTGGGCTACCTCCATATTTTTCGTAATTGAATTCGTTGAAAAATTCATCTTCAATTTTCCTTTTTTTCACTAAGTCGTAGAAAGATTCTGCCATTTTTAGCACAATATTACCTACAAAGCCATCGCATACAATTACATCAACTTTATCGTTGAAGAGGTC
>DAIRTB010000388.1:0-2943 GCA_036804105.1 Bacteroidota bacterium
CTTTATTCTGTACAAAGGCTTTGCAAGATTAAACTGGCAATTCCTTACCTCATTACCCTCTCGAAAACCAGAACTCGCAGGTATTTATACGGCGTTATTGGGAACCGTTTGGGTGGTGGTAACTGCAACTTTAACAGCCATTCCGATTGGAGTTGGTGCCGCCATTTACCTAGAAGAATTTGCTAAGAAAAACAGATTTTCGAGATATTTAGAATCTAATATCAATAACTTGGCTGGCATACCAAGCATTATTTACGGATTACTTGGTTTGGAAATTTTTGTTCGATTAATGAACATGGGACCAAGCATTTTAGCTGGAGCATTAACCTTAATTTTGCTTATGTTACCTATTATAATCGTTGCAACACGTGAGGCAATAAAAGTTGTTCCGAACGATTTGCGTACCTCAGCTTATGCGCTTGGAGCTTCTAAATGGCAAACCATTCGGTATCAGGTTCTGCCAACTGCAAGTGGTGGAATTCTGTCTGGAATAATTTTGGCAATGGCCAGAGTTTTGAGCGAAGCGGCACCACTTATTGTAATTGGGGCTTTAATTTATGTGCCATTTGTTCCAGAAAGTCCGCTGGATGATTTTTCTGTTTTGCCAATACAAATCTTTAATTGGATATCAAGACCACAAAAAGGATTCATAGAAAATGCAGCTGCGGCATGTTTGGTTTTATTATTTCTAACTTTTTTGATGAATGGTTTAGCCATATATTTGAGATATCGTTGGCAAAAGAAAAAGTTTAACTAATGGTTCAAGCCGAAACAAAAATGCTTAGTGCCTGGTACGGAAAAGCACCAGTACTACAAAATATTCATTTTCAGGCACAGAAAAATAGCATCACCTCGCTTATTGGACCTTCGGGCTGTGGAAAATATACTTTTTTGAGGATGTTTAACCAGATGAACGATTTCACTTCGGCTTTTCACTTCGAAGGGGAAGTGCTAATTAATCAGGAAAATATCTACCGACCTGATTTACAAGTAGAAGTACTACGGAAAAATGTGGGTATTGTATTCCAAAAACCAAATCCTTTCCCAAAAAGCATTTTCGACAACCTTGCTTTCGGCCTGAAAATACATGGCGATAAAACTAAATCTGAGATAGAGGCAGAGGTGGAAAATGCCTTAAAGCAAGCCAATCTTTGGGATGAAGTAAAAGATAAGCTCAAACGCTCGGCATTAGAACTTTCGGGGGGGCAGCAGCAAAAATTATGCATTGCCAGAACTTTGGCGGTTTCTCCAGAATTGATTTTGATGGATGAGCCGACATCAGCTTTAGACCCTATTTCAATGGCCAAAATTGAAGAATTGATGTTGGAGTTGAAGCACAACTACACCATTATTATGGTTACCCATAATTTACAGCAAGCCAAAAGAATTAGCGACGATACCGCATTTTTCCAAGCAGGTAATCTTATTGAAAAACAAAGCACTGCGGTATTGTTTACCAATCCATCGGACAATAGAACCCAAAATTTTATTTCTGGGCGGGGGTGAGATATTGGTACAATAAAAATATTTGAGCGAAAATCTCGATAAAATTTAATGAATAAACAGTACCTAAACATAAAGCCATTTGTACTATAATTGCACATTAACCTTAAATACTTTGTTCAAACTATGCAGAATCAAATTGAAATTATGGATATAAATAAACTCTCAAACGATTTTATAGAAAAAAACTGGACTGATATAAAAGCATCGTCTTCCTGGCAGATTTTCAAGATTATGGCAGAATTTGTTGAAGGTTTTGATAAACTAGCTAAGATTGGGCCCTGTGTAAGCGTTTTCGGCTCTGCTAGAACCCCTGAAACCGATCGATATTATCAGTTAGCATATGATATTGGTTTCCAACTTACCCAATCTGGCTGGGGTGTTATTACAGGAGGCGGACCTGGAATTATGGAAGCCGCCAACAAAGGTGCAATGGAAGCCAATGGGAAATCGGTTGGTATCAGCATTTCGCTCCCATTCGAATCCGAAGCCAACAAATACATTGATCGAGATAAATTAATTCACTTCGATTACTTTTTTGTGCGCAAAGTAATGTTGCTTAAGTATTCTAAAAGCATCATCGTTATGCCTGGTGGTTTGGGTACTTTAGACGAGCTGTTTGAATCTTTAACCCTCATTCAAACTCATAAAGTAGGTCGTTTCCCAATTATTCTGGTAGGAAAGGCTTATTGGAGTGGCCTTCTAGACTGGATGCGTAACGAAATGTTGGCACATGCGTACATCAGAGAAACCGATTTCGATCTCTTCCATGTGGTAGATTCGGCAGAAGAAACCATTGCTCACATAACCAATTACTATAAAGAGTATCAGTTAAGCCCAAATTTTTAGCGATATGAAGCTTACTTTTTTTCGCTTGTTGATATTTGTAACGTTGGCACTTCAAATATCATTATTACAACTTCAAGCACAAGAAAGATATCCGAAAGACTATTTCAGAGCACCAATGGATATTCCTTTAGCACTTTCTGGAAATTTTGGTGAACTCAGAAGCAACCATTTCCATAGTGGGTTAGATTTTAAAACTGGAGGCGTTGAGGGAAAACAGGTTTTTGCCGCCGCCGATGGCTATGTGAGCAGAATTAAAATTTCAGCATATGGTTATGGGTATGCCATATACATTACCCACCCAAACGGATTCACAACTTTGTATGGTCATTTGCAACAATACCAAGGCGAAATTGCAACTTATGTGAGAAATCGACAAAAATCTATGGAGCGCTTTGAGGTAGATCTTTACCTATATCCAAAAGAATTGCCCATGAAAAAAGGTCAGGTTATTGCATTAAGCGGAAATTCTGGGAGCTCTGGAGGCCCACATTTGCACTTCGAAATCCGAGACAGTAAAACCGAAGAAATAATCAACCCCGAGTTTTTTGGATTTAATATTTTTGATGATGTTCCTCCGCTTATCTCAGCAAT
>DAIRTB010000389.1:0-2935 GCA_036804105.1 Bacteroidota bacterium
AGATGGATCTGTTGAGAATACAATGCCTTCGAAACTTTTAAACTTCTTAGCCATACTTATTTAACTGCTTTTAAACTTAAATCTAAACTTTTTACATGATGGGTAAGGTAACCCATCGAAATATAATCTACCCCAGCTTCGGCATAAGCACGAACGTTATCGGGATTAATTCCACCAGATGCCTCGGTTTCAGTTCTTCCAGCAATAAACTTTACGGCTTCTGCAATTCCTTGCGGACTGAAATTATCGAGCAAAATTCTAAAAGGAAGCACAGGAAAATTCAAAACTTCCTCAACTTCGGCCATAGATCTAGCTTCAATTTCTACTTGAATATCTAAACCTTGCGCTTTTATAAAATCTTGTGTTGCTTGTAAAGCTGCGGTAACTCCACCAGCATAATCAACATGATTGTCTTTAATGAGAATCTGATCGTACAAACCAAAGCGGTGATTTCCGCCACCACCTATTCTTACCGCTTCTTTTTCGAAAATACGGAAATTGGGAGTTGTTTTCCTGGTATCTAAAACTTTGGTTTTTAAGCCGTCAAGCTTCCAAACAATTTCTGAGGTTGTAGTTGCAATTCCACTCATCCTTTGCATGATGTTTAACACCAATCGTTCTGCTGTGAGAATTGATTGCGCCTTTCCAGAAACGTAAAAAGCGATATCACCAATTTTAATCGTATCGCCATCATTCATTAAGGGCTCAAAGGAAAGATTTGGATCTACTAGCTCGAAAACAGCTTCCGCCATTTCCATTCCTGCTAGAATACCATTAGCTTTTACTTTTAATACTGCCTTTTGTTCGATGCTAGCTGGTATGGTTGCCAACGAGGTGTAATCGCCACTGCCTACATCTTCCTGAAGTGCTAATTCCAGAAGTTTTTTGGTTTGTAATGAAATCATGCAGCAAAATAACGAAATTTTACTCGGTCTCGAACACTAATTGACTAATTTGAAATTTGCCGTCTTTCTCCTTCAGCACGAAATAAACTTTATAGGTAGCACCGTTTGTGGTGGTTAATTTCCCGATTGCGTATTTAATGCCTTCGCCCTTGCCCTTATGAACAGGAACATAGGTTTTAACTGGGTGCTTCTGAAAAAAATTCTTGAGTATTATTTCTGCTTGGGCTTTGCTGTAAAAACCCTCTTTACCTTCAATATTCAGTTCAACAGAACTTTCGAAAAGGTTCGCAATCATTTTAGCATTTCCTTCACGCAGATAAGTTGCTACGTCTTCGTAGATATCGGCTTTTGCAATTTGGGTTGAACCAAACATAAAAAGCAATACGAGTAATTTCTGTAACATTTTCATAAGCATGAGGCAACAATTAGTATGCCAATTAATAAACCGACTTGCAAAATACAAAACCCACTTAATATTTTCCCGATAAACCACTTGAAAGCCTAAATTTGCAGAAATTAATCTGAACAAATGGACGGTAAAAAGGTAATGCTCATCATAATGGATGGATGGGGACACGGAAACAAAACCAAATCTGATGCAATTTACAACGCAAATACACCATTTATAGACAGTTTGTACACAAAATACCCAAATGCAGAACTTCAAACATGTGGCGAATGGGTAGGTCTTCCTGAAGGTCAGATGGGTAATTCGGAAGTTGGTCATCTCAATATTGGCGCTGGAAGAGTGGTTTACCAAGAACTTGCACGCATCAACATCGCCATAAGAAATAATACTTTTCAAGAAGAGCAAGTGCTTAAAGACGCATTCGAGTTTGCGGCCACTAACCAAAAGAAAGTGCACCTTTTGGGTCTTGTTTCAGACGGTGGTGTGCACGCCCACATTCAGCATCTTTTTGCTTTGGTTGATATGGCCAATAGTTACAATATTCCATCCTGCCATATTCATGCTTTTACCGATGGCCGTGATTGCGACCCCAAAAGTGGATTAGGATTTATTGAAGCACTTGAGAATAAACTTGCTGGTAATGAGAAAGTTATGCTCAGTACCATCTGCGGAAGGTATTATGCCATGGACAGAGATAGACGTTGGGAGCGGGTTAAATTGGCTTACGATTTACTAGTTCATGGAGTTGGTGAGGAAGTGAATACTGGTGTTTCAGGAATTGTTTCTTCTTACCAAAACGAAATTACCGACGAGTTTATTAAACCGATGCGGGTTAAACAACCTATTTCTGGCAACATTGAAGCCGACGATGTGGTAATTTTCTTCAATTTCAGAACCGATCGTGGCAGAGAACTTACAGAGGTGCTGTCGCAATGCGAGATGCCAGATTTCAATATGCATCCGTTAAACTTGTATTACGTAACCATGACTACTTACGATTCTACTTTCAGAAATGTGAAGTCGGTTTACAGTAGTGATGATCTTAGGGAAACCCTTGGCGAAATTCTAGCAAATAATGGCAAAACCCAAATTCGGATTGCAGAAACGGAGAAATATCCACACGTAACCTTCTTCTTTTCTGGGGGAAGAGAGACCCAATTTGAAGGCGAGAAACGGATAATGATTCCATCCCCAAAAGTAGCTACTTACGATTTAATGCCTGAGATGAGTGCATACGGATTAACTGAAGCCATTTTACCTGAGCTTAAAAATAGAACTGCCGATTTTATTTGCCTCAATCTAGCCAATGCCGATATGGTTGGCCACACTGGCGTTTATGAATCGATAATTAAAGCAGTAGAAACCGTGGATGCCTGCGTTTCAAGAATTACAGAAGAGGCCTTGAGGAACGATTATACGCTGATCATCACCGCAGATCATGGAAATAGCGATTACGTAATTAACGACGATGGCTCTCCAAATACTGCTCACACCACCAACTTGGTTCCCGTGTTTTTGGTGGATAACAATTATCACCCAGAGATTACCAATGGAAAATTAGCAGATCTTGCACCAACCATTTTAGAATTGATGGGCTTGCCAAAATCTGGATTTATGGATG
>DAIRTB010000390.1:0-2927 GCA_036804105.1 Bacteroidota bacterium
GAAATGAGGGTAACATACCAAAACATTGAACCATTCGATATTTCTGATGTGGTAGATTACAACCACAGAGGAGTATATTATAAAGCTCCAGTTTCTTTAGAAATAGGTTGGAATCAAAATTGGCATACACAATTCGCTAACCGATACATTTACAACATATTAGGTTCGAACGAGTATAGAAATGCAACAGGAGGCCTTGGGGTCTTGAGCCAAAACGAGCAAATGCAATTTGGCACCCCACCGTTAAGAGCAATTCAGCTGGCCGAATGGGATAGCCACATTAGGGGATTATTAATCCCTGGCGAGTGTAGGCCTGCAAACCCAGCAAATCCAGCTTTTGCAAGTTTCAATTTTAACAACCTAGCCATTTTTAATCCTGCTATAAATCAGGCCATTGGAAGCTATAATCCAATCGGAGGAAGTTCAACATCTGTAGGTAATAGTACCATAATAGATTACAATGCATCGGTAGTTGCCATGCGGCATTGGGCCAGAGTAAGACAGGGCATGCAGCGTATAGTTAACGTGTATGGTCCGCCAGAGCAAACCGAGTTTCCGTTTGCTTTCAAACCACTGATGCGGAAAATCTTAGATAATCAATACGATTACCTATACCGTGGCAATTACCCCATCAAGTTTTATTATACCCCACCGGGAATGTCGTGTACAAATCCAGACTTACCAGCTAACTCGGGTGCAGTAAAAAATTTAACCTACTAAATTAAAAGCCATGCATAAGCTAATAATCTTCTTTTTAATTACTTCCAGTCTGATGGCGTGTAGCTACATTTCATCGGCACAAAACAACAACCCTGAGAGGTTTTTGCACCTTAGGGCTGTTAACCGAGGCGATTCTGTGGTATTGCGCTGGGCAACCCCAAACGAAATTGCTTGGACTTTAGGTAAAGACTCCGGTTACGTGGTTGAACGAGCGGAATTTACTAAGCAAAAACCGGTATTTATCCCCATAAAAACAGTAAAACCATGGTCGTTTCAAGAAATGGAAGCGGTTTACAATGTAAGCAAAAACAATCAATTGGGCGTAATGTGGGGCACCATCTACGGCAGAACAGGCATAGATTTAAATCAGTCTGGAATAGACGACCTTAAAATGGCAGCAAGTGCATTGAGTCTAAAAATGGGCTTTTCGCAATTGGCTGCAGACCTTAATGCTGTTGCTGCAGGTGCCGGCGGGTTTAGGTTTGTAGATGATAAAATTCCTGCTAATAAATCGTACCTCTATAGAATTCGGCTGAACGTATCCACAGAAACCATACTTTCTGATACTGTTATGGTTGATGGATTTCAATTCGATTCAATTCCACCTTTACTTACGCCTTTGGGAATCCCAGCCGATAAAAGCACTTACCTGAAGATGGATTTCCTATCTCAAGATTTTATCGCATTCGATATTGAACGCTCAACCGATAACGGTAAAACCGTAAAAAAATTAAACGAACTGCCTTATATTGTGATCGATAGTGCTTATAGCTTCCAAAACACTTGGTTTTACCAAGACTCCTTGGTGCAAAACTACAAAACCTACCAGTACAGAATTAGAGGCTACACGCCATTTGGCGAACTCACCAAATTTACCGATTGGGTAAGTATTATGCCTCGAGATTTAACCCCTCCACAAGCGCCGGTTATTACCCAGCTTCCACAGGCAGATAGTAAAGTGTTTGAGGTGAAATGGGATTTCGATGGCGATCAAAAGGAGCTTCAGGGTTTTCAGTTGGGTATTGGAGAGCAAGTAGATGGCCCTTTTATTCCAGCATCAGATGTCTTTACGCCACAAACCAGAAATCATGTACACAGCAAACCCGATTTGATAAACGGACATTTTCTGGTTGTTTGGGCCATAGATACCGCAGGCAACCGTAGCGCAAGTGATGCACGGTTTGCAAAATTGTTAGACGACATCCCTCCTACCTCACCAGTTTGGATTTCTGGCACTTGCGATAGTAGCGGTTTTGTAAGCTTAAACTGGCATCCAAGCCCAGATTTAGATGTAAAAGGTTACCGACTTTACCGCTCCAACGATGTTACCCATGAGTTTGCATTGGCGCATCCTTTTGTAATTGAAGATACCACTTTTGTGGATTCCATCACTTTGGCAACACTTACAGAAAACATTTTTTACCGTTTGGTTCCCATAGATTTCAGCTGGAATGTGGGCGAGGCAAATGAGATTTTGAAGGTAAAAAGAGTTGACCTCATCAAACCGCAACCGCCACTTTTGGTAAATACTAAAGGTGTTGATAATGGCATTGCAGTTCAAATAAACCGAAGTGTGAGCTCCGATGTGGAAAAACAATGGCTGTTGAGAACCACGAAATTGGATAATCAGGTTGATTCGGTGGTAATTAAAATCTTAAGTTCAGATTCAAATTTCATTCTTATTGATACAAGTGCTGAAACCAACAAAACCTATCGTTATGTTGCTTATGCACAAGACAGCTCAGGAAATATTTCAGACCCGTCTTGGGAGATTTTTGGTAATGCAGCACCCAAATCTAATAGGCAAGGGAAACTCAGCGTCAACTACAACAAGGGAGAAAAGGAAGCAACTTTAGCCTGGGAAGAGCTTAAACAAGCCGATTATGTAGTAATCTACAAAACCGATTTAAGCGACGATACCCGCTGGGATAGTTTTATAAGTTTACCTGTTTCTGAGTCAACTTATATCGACAAAGGCTTGAATACTGACACAAATTACCGTTACCTGCTAAAATTTATCGGGAAAAATGGAGAATACTGGTCTAACGAGGTAAGCATTCAAGTGAATTACAACTAAATCATCATCCACCAAAAAAGAAAAAATCTATTTTTTTACTGCCGATTACTTGCTTGCTATTCCAAAAAGCAGCTGTCTAAGAATTCGGTTCATCTTCAATAATTGGTGTAATTTTCTTCTCGATTCCAAA
>DAIRTB010000391.1:0-2907 GCA_036804105.1 Bacteroidota bacterium
CTGTACCATTTCCAGGCGTTGCTAACATCTACAACACCAATTCCAATCTGCTGAACGCCAGAGATATACGGATTCTTCATACTGCACTTATTTTTTTGCTGATATAATAATAAAGAAAAGGCATGTACTTGCTAAAGAAATAAAGCAAGCGCTCGCCTTTTGCAACTAACATTAATTTTTTACCCGATTTCAAGCCACCAATAATTTTTTTGGCGCAAACATCGGCAGGAATTCCATTTGCTTGACCGGCATCAATTTGGCCATGTTGCTTGCCATCGCCTGTAACCGCTGAAACCGAAATAGGCGTATTAATTCTACCTGGGCACACAATTAAAACCGAAGGATTGTCTTTTGTCTCCAATCTTAAAGACCCAAAATAGCCATGTAAAGCATGTTTCGAAGCCGAATAGGACGTTCTCAGCGGAAAGCCAAATAAACCAACTACACTCGAAATTACCACAATGGCACTTTGCTGTTTATTGAAATACGGCTGAAGTGATTGCGTTAAAAAAACTGGACCGAAATAATTTACTTCCATAATTGCTCTTGCAGTTTCGGGAGTAGTTTCAAAACCGGTTGCTCGCTGACTAATCCCTGCATTGTTAACCAAGACATCAATTTGAGGCATTACCCCTAAGAATGCTGTTTTTATTTCATCAGCCGCAGTTGGTTTACTAAAATCTGCAATTAGATAATCACACTTAACTCCGTATTGCTTACATTGGAGAGAAACCGAATTAAGTCGTTCTTCGTTTCTAGCAATGAGTAAAAGATTGGCTCCGAGCTTAGCAAATTCTAAGGCCAAGGCAGCACCAATTCCTGAGCTTCCACCTGTGATAACTATATTTTTTCCTTTAAATTCTGTAGTCTTCGCCACTTTTTCTGTAATTGGGTGCAAAATACTAAACCTTTGTAACACACCATACAATCAATTTTATTTTTTAAGTTGATAAGCCCAATTCTTAGGATTGTGTAAATTCAATTTTAACTACCAAAATTCGGATCTAATCATTTTTATTAAAACAATGGCTCCAAATGCCATCATTACAATTCCTGAAATTCTATTCAACCATAATATTCGAAAATAGGTAACGTATTTTTGTAAAACCTTGGCAATGTACACTTTGAGTAAGTCTGTAGAGATTACAACTGTTAAAATCCCTGCAAAAAAGTAAAAAACATGCCTAGGCTTAAAATCAGGAATTTGAGAAACCAAGCCAACCATACCCAACCAATATATTAAAGCAGTAGGATTAAGAATATTCAACAAAAATCCTTTCATTAAACTGGGGCCTTTTTCTCTTACTCTAATTTCTGGTGTAGAGATTTTAATTTTCTTGTTTAAAATCAAATATAGGCCGTAACCCAAAAAAAATAATGCACCCAAGGCGCCGATCGCAAACTTTATACTTGGCTTATCTAAAAGGTTAGAAAGGCCGAAATAACATATTATTACCAGAAATACATCACTCAAAAAAATACCCATGGCCAAAAAAGCCCCAGATGTAAACCCTTTAGAAATAGAAGTTTGTATCAGTGCAAAAAAAGCAGGCCCTAGAAGAACAGATAATAATAAACCCAGTGTTGCGCCTTGTAAGTAGGCCTCTAATCCAAACATCTATTTATTTCTCAAGTCTTTCCCTGTTAAAAAACTACGCCATTCTTGAGCTTGCAACCCATTCAACACTCTTGGGAATTTATGTTGCCCGCCAAGTTTACCTTTTAAGGCCATCCACTCAATGAAATAATCGTGCGGTATTGCATCTACCACTAAATCTTTTAAAGCTGCGGTTCTTTCAACTGCATAATCATCGTTCACCTCTTTCAACGTTTTGTCTAATAATTCCTTTACTTGCTCAACATCTATATTCCGGTCTGTTCCAATATACCAATGATGCAAAAACATACCCTCTTTATGGTTTTCGCCAATTACGGTGAATTCGAAAGTGGGTATATCCAGTGTTTCAGAGACAACCTTTATGGCCTGGTTCATATTGTCTACTGAAAGATGCTCTCCACATAAGGATATATAATGCTTGGTTCTGCCCACAATTTTTATTTCGCTCATTTCCATGTTGGTGAAGCGAATTACATCACCAATTAAATAGCGCCAGGCTCCTGAACAAGTTGTTAATAATAACGCATAATCTACATTTTCCTTTACCTGATCTAACCTTAAAACCTCAGGATTTTCAACCAAATTTCCGTCTGGTGTGAAGTTATTCCCCGGAAATGGGATAAATTCATAGTAGATGCCATTGTTGGTAATTAAACGCATGCCTTTGTTTTCTCTTCGAGCATCGTAAGCTATAAATCCTTCGGAAGCCAAATACGTTTCGAAGTAAATAATAGGCTTTCCAAGCAAAAGCTCGAATTTCTTTCTATAAGGCTCCATTGCAACTCCTCCATGTGCATAAACGGTTAGATTAGGCCAGATATCGTGTATAGTAGTTAATTTATACTGGTCAATAATTTTCTCAAGAAGAATCTGAATCCAAGCGGGCACTCCAGCAACCACCCAAATATCCCATTTATACGCATTGTCGGCAATTTCTTGAAGTTTAAGATTCCAATCTTTGGTGGCAGATATTTTTCTGCCAGGTTTATAAAAGTGTTGAAACCAAAATGGAATTTTACTGGTGTTGATGCCAGATAAATCGCCATAAAAATAGGTGCCATTGTAATTTAAGTGGGTACTTCCACCGAGCATCAACATACCTTTTTCAAAAAGATTTGCAGGCAAATTATATTGAGCCAAAGCATACATTTGCTTAAGGCTTGCTTTTCTCATGGCCTTAATCATTTCCGATGTAACCGGAATGTATTTACTTGCAGAATCTGAAGTTCCAGAGCTAAGGGCAAAATATTTTACAGCACCCGGCCAAGAAACATCTTCAACGCCTTCTT
>DAIRTB010000392.1:0-2894 GCA_036804105.1 Bacteroidota bacterium
CCGCAGATCTTCGCAGATTTTCCAGTCTAAAGGGAATGTAAATCATCTTCAACCAATCAGTACCCTTTAAAGTTGGCTGGTCTCTTTTCTACAAATGCATTCATGCCTTCTTTTTGGTCTTCACTAGCGAAAAGCATGTAGAAGTTTTTGCGCTCAAATTCTAGTCCTTCCGATAAAGGTGATTCAAAGGCTTTTAGAACCGATTCTTTAGCTAAGCGAACTGCCAATGGAGAAAGTTGGGCAATTTCTTCTGCAATTTTCACAGCTTCATCTAAATACAATTCTATTGGAACCACTCTGTTTACCAATCCTAACTCGTATGCACGATCTGCTGAGATAAATTTGCCAGTTAAAGCCATTTCCATGGCATTTACTTTGCCAACTGCACGAGTAAGTCTTTGTGTGCCACCTGCTCCAGGCATAACCCCAATTTTTATTTCCGGCTGACCAAACTGAGCAGTTTCAGAAGCAATTACCATATCGCAGGTCATAACCAACTCACAACCACCACCTAATGCGAAGCCAGAAACTGCTGCAATTATAGGTTTCTTGGTTTTCTTAATCTGATCCCAAGTAGTGAATTGATCAATCTTAAGCATGTCGATGGCATTTTTCCCGGCCATTTGCTTAATGTCCGCACCAGCTGCAAAAGCCCTATCGTTACCTGTTATTACAATCGCTCTCACTTCATCATCCGCATCGAGCAATTTCAAAGCATCTCTAATTTCGCCCATTAAAGCTAAGTTCAAAGCGTTGAGCTCCTTGGGTCTATTCAATTCTATAAGTGCAACATATTTGCAGTATTGCGGGGTAACTTTTATGAAGGTATTTTCCATTATTTTGGGTGTTAAATTGGAACGAAGATAAAAGGTACATTTTTGAATTGACGATTGAAATTAATTCTTTCTCACAAAATTGAATATCCGAAAACTAAAGACTAAATTCGACCAAAGTAAGTTAATGAATCCCGTAGATATTTTTAATCGCCAGCAAGTATTCTTTCAAGAGCTTAAAAAACAAGCAATTAGCAGTAGAGTTAACAAGCTGCAAAAGATTAAGGGGCAGATTCAACTATATCAACCAGAAATTGAAGCTGCTTTAATGGCAGATCTTCATAAACCAAAAGAAGAAGCCCAGCTTACCGAAATTTTAGTTGTTTTGATGGAACTTAGTCACCAGATTAAGCACTTAGAAAATTGGGCAAAACCGCAACGACAAAAGAGACAATTCCCGTTTTTGTTTTTCGGAAAACCTTACTATTTGCCTCAACCAAAGGGAAATGTGCTGATTCTATCGCCTTGGAATTATCCATTTCAGTTGGCTATGGCGCCGGTTATTGGAGCAATTGCAGCTGGAAATACAGTTATTTTGAAACCATCGGAATTCACACCAAACATTAATTTAATAATAGCAAAAATTTTAGATTTTTTCCATGCCGATGAAGTTGCGGTAATAAATGGAGACGCAGAAACCGCTGCAACTTTAACTAGTTTACCTTTCAACCACATTTTTTTTACTGGAAGTACGGAAGTAGGCAAAAAAGTAATGGCTTCAGCAGCTAATAATTTAGCGGATATTACCCTTGAACTAGGCGGAAAATCTCCTGCAATAGTTTGTGCTGATGCTAATTTAGAAACTTCAGCAGAACGAATTGTTTGGGGCAAATTAATTAACTCCGGACAAACCTGCGTGGCGCCAGATTACATTTTGGTAGATGAAGCGATGGCAGATAAGATGCTTACAGCTATCCAAAAATCGATTGAAACCTTAAGTAAAAGGGGTGAGGCAAAACAAGCGCATATAATTAACGAATCGCAGAAAGAACGGCTACTAAAACTAAAAAACGATGCAATTGCTTCTGGTGCTACTATTTTGTTTGAGCAGAAATTAGATAATGGAGAAACCCTTCCATTCACCATTTTAGGAGATGTTCCGTTAAATTCTCAACTTATGAAAACGGAAATTTTCGGACCGATTTTGCCGTTTTACACCTACCACAGTTTGGATGAAGCACTTACTTTTATTCACCAATTTGAACGACCCTTAGCACTATACCTCTTCACCCAAAACAAGAAAACCATTGATTTAATTTTGCGGAATTCTCATGCTGGTGGAGTTAGCATAAACGATTCACTGGTTCAACAATCGCACACTTCATTGGCATTTGGAGGCATAAATCACAGCGGAATAGGAAAATATCATGGCATAGAATCGTTCAAAACCTTCAGCCATTACAAACCAGTTTTTGAACAATCTAAGTTTACGCCTTTTAAGTTTTTGTATCCACCTTACACCAAATTCGGAAAAAGTGTGCTAAGATTTTTGATGGGGTATTTTTATAGGTAGGGATTGGAATGAAATTTATAGGATGAAAAGGAAAAGTGTACCACAAAATGCTTTTTAAAATAGAGGTATATTTTTCAAATAATAATCAATCCATCAACTGGAAATAAAAATCTTTATCCAATTCTCGATAATCTACTTCTACGAACCATATAAAAAATGGGAGCAATACTTGGTAGAATAAACATAGTAATAACCCAAAATGCCTTATTGTAGATTTTACTTTTTACAACGTCGCTTAAAACAATAATCCAAGTAGAGAAGAAAAGCACCAAACCAAACATTAATAAGATTTGAGCGAACTCCAAATTTTGGATTAACGCAAATGCTACAAAACCTGTAACTAAGAGGTTTCCAATAACCAAAACCCAAACGGTTTTGATTCCAATTTTAAAATCCTGATTTTCCATGGTCTAAATTTAGGTGATTTTGATTATTGTTGTGATATTAAGAGGATAAAATAATTGTTTGTTATCTTGGAAAATTCCATTCTAACCTCAAGATTGATAATTTTCATATTCTTCTATAAGATTCCCTTTTTCCCTTCAATC
>DAIRTB010000393.1:0-2889 GCA_036804105.1 Bacteroidota bacterium
AAGCTTTTGGGAAGTGGAGAGAAACTTTCACTTCCCGAAAGTTTCTAAACTATTAGCAGAAGCTTGGTTAAACGTATTTACCCATGAATAACAAGGGGTTTTAACCCCTTAAATTAAACCACCCCTTCCCTCAAACTGTAACTCGTGCCCACCAATTCCTTAATCTGCCAATCTTTCATCAACTGAGAAATTAAAACAATGGCTGGTACTATCATCTGAGTGCGGATGGGAATAATGCCGGGAATATTTGTTCTAAACGCTTTTGTGCTTGTAAGCAGCTGATTTTTTGCATTTTCAATAGTTTCCTGTAGAAATTGGTAGCTACTTTCCTGATGTTGAGAAGAATTAAGCCACGCATCAAGTGTGTCGAAAGTGCCAGCACAACCGATGAGCGTGTAGGGTTTTCCAATTTCTAAATCCAATTGAGTATTTGCAATTGCTAGTTGTTCTTTGAAAAAGGTTTCATAAGCAGAGATTGCTTCTGGTGTAGGAGTATCATCGAATGGGTATTGGTGATAAATTCTAGCCATGCCCATTTCTAGGCTGATGGCAATATCGCTTTCTTCGGTTTTGCCGATTTTGATAAACTCGCAACTTCCACCGCCAATATCTAAAATAATAGGCTGGGTTTCACTTTTGCGGATATCTGGGAATGCAGCTAAAACGCCTTTTTTTATAAGTTGCGCTTCTTCAACACCGCTAACAATCCGGATGTGTAACTGAAGTTCTTGAAAGATTTTTTCAGTGAATGTTTGTCCATTGGTTGCAGAGCGAATTGCTGAAGTTCCTACACAGGTAATAGAAAGCGCACCAAACTTTTGGCAGGTGATTTTGTAATTACGCAGCACCTGAATGGCTCTCTGGGTAGCATCATCATCTATAAAATTAATGCCTGATGTTCTTAACCCAACCGATTGATTTTCAGCATGTAAAATCTGGAATTTACCATTTGAAAAACGTTGGTAAACTCCCAGATTGAAAGTATTTGTGCCTAAATCTATAACTGCAATTGGTGCAGTTTTTAGCTCTTTTTCCACTTAATGGTGCAGCCAATGGCTTTTGTGCTATTCACTTCTGGAGCCCTGCCGTCGAGTACAGCATTCACTGCATCCTCAACATATTTAATTTTAACAGCGGCGGCATCCTCGTAATTATCGTCTATTGCGCCGATGTATCTAAGCACATATTTTCCACCTTCTTTCACCACCAAGTAAACGTGTGGGGTTTTGCTCGCACCATACTTTTTGGTTACTTCTTGTGTGGCATCGATTACATACGGGAAATTGAATTTCTTCTTTTTAGCTCTGATTTTCATGTTGTCGTAAGAATCGGCAGGTTGCACTTCTGGGTCGTTCGGATTGATGGCAATTACTGGAACTCCCATTGGTTTAAACTTCGTGTTCAAGGCAATAATGCGGTCTTCGTATGCAACTGCGTATGGACAATGATTGCAGGTGAAAATGACCAAAAACGCTTTGGCGTCGTTGTAATCTGCCATGGAAACCATTTTGCCATCCACATTCAAGAGGCGAAAATCTTCTACAGCATCGCCAGGTTGGTAACCTTGTGCTTGAACTAAAAGCGCTGCGACAATAAAACCGAAAAGGAAAAGTATCTTTTTCATAATGCTAAAAATTTATCTATTGTTTCTTTTAATTCTTCTTTGGTGAAGGCAGATTCCATAAACCAACGATTTTGGCCATTCACAAAAATGGTGGCGGGAATGCTACCGCTCCATTTCGGGTCTATGCGATCAATCCAATCGTTTGGATTCCCAGCGTCTAAATGTAATAGTGTAGATTGTAGGTTTCGCTTCTTTACGAATGGCAAAACCTGATCTTGCAGTTTTCGTTTGCTGTCTAAACTTACCAGCACAACTTTCACTTTGTTGTTGGCATAGTTTCTGTTAACTTCCTCAAAATAAGGTAGTTCCTGAACGCAGGGGCCACACCAAGTTGCCCAAAAATTTACAATATAGGTAGTGTCCGATTTCTGATCTAGCAAATTAAGTAAGGCGTCTATACCCACAACTTGAACCTCTTGAGCTTTAACCTTGGTGGTAGCGAGTAAGAACATCCCCAATAAAAATGAAAAAAGATGTTTACGTTTGAGCATTTTTTGAAACGTTGGTTAAGCAATAAAATTGCCTTAGGTTTTAGTCTGCCGCTGCAACTACTTCCTTAACTTCTGGCAACATACGTTTCAGCAAATTTTCGATACCCGATTTCAAGGTAATCATGCTAGAAGGACAGCCGCTGCAAGAACCTTTTAAGCTCACCGTTACAGTTCCATTGCTTTCGTCGAAATCCTTATAGCTGATTGCGCCACCATCTTGCTCAACGGCGGGTTGAATGTAGTCTTTAAGAATTTGTTTTATTTTTTTGGTGATTTCGCTATCCTCTTCCTCGGTTAAGCCGTTTTCTAAAACAGGAACGGTAACCACATCCATGCCAGCTTCTAGGTAAGTTTTCACAAAATCTTTTACAATTTGGATGATTTCGTGCCATTCTTCCTCTTGGTATTTGGTAATGGTTACGAAATTATTGGAGATATAAACGGATTTTACGAAAGGAAATTCGAACAATTTAGTGGCAAAAGGAGAGTTAGCAACCTCATTTCTTGAAGGAAAATCGATGTCTTGATCGGGTAAAATGTACCTGTTCAACACAAATTTCATGGTCTCCGGATTGGGCGTTGCCTCAGCGTAAACGGTTATAATGTTCTGCATAATATTCGAAACAAAAATAGGCGCTGATGGTTCACATAAGCTGGATAAATTGAGCGTTTACTCAGGTTTAATTTTCACGATTTTGTTATCACGCATTACCACGAGCACGCTGTTTTTCGATTTCTTAAATTCCAGAAGCCTTTGATAGGCTAACTTAAGCC
>DAIRTB010000394.1:0-2881 GCA_036804105.1 Bacteroidota bacterium
CAGATTGTGGCACATAGTTTAATTTATTCTGTGTATTAAATAAAGCATTAGAAACGATTATCTGATCTAACATATTCCATTCATTACGATATTTATAAGAGCCATTGCCAGCTTCGTACAAAGGTAGAAAAGGATTTACAAGTTTCCCATTTCCAGAACCATCGGCATCGGCACCCAAATACAGTGATATGGTGAGGTCGTTTGGCATGTCGTTAAAATCGCCTGCAATTACAATATTTGCATTCGGATTTTCCTTGTAAATTCCATCAATTGCTTTTCGTAAAGCCTTAGCAGCAAGTATTCTATTTGGCCTGCTTTCCACCTCGCCTTCTCTTCTAGATGGCCAATGATTAGAAAAGAAATGAACAGTATCGCCGCTGCTCAATCTTGCTTTCATCCATAGAATGTCTCTAGTTTTGAAATCTGCATTTTCTGCTTTAGAAACAGGGATAGGGGTAAGTGCAAGCATTTTCATAGCTTTTGTTTTATAAAGAAAACCTACATCAATACCTCTAGCATCTGGAGAGTTTATGTGCGCAACTTGGTATTTATGTTTGGCAATTTGGGGTTGTTTTGCCAAGTCTTGCATCACTTTTTTGTTTTCAACTTCACATACAGAAATAATGTCGGCATTTAAGGTATCTAAAACTCGAGCTAAGTCTTTAAGTTTTTTCTGATATCGCTGAGTGGTCCAGTTCAAATTGCCTGAGGGTAGAAAATCTTGATCGTTTATTGCAGGATCATCGAAAGTGTCAAATAAGTTTTCAACATTATAGTGGGCTATTGTGAATGTAATCTGGCTTTTTTTATTGCTGTTTAATGCAATTAATGCACAGATTGATACTAAAAAAATCTTAATTCTTACTTGCATAACAAAAAGTTAATCTATTTTTATTTTGGATTGCAAACTTAACTATTTACACTTGTAGCTTAATGTTAAATGTACGCCATTTTGGAAAAACATAATATTGAAGTACTTACTCAAAGTGTTTTGTTTGTTTGCCTTGGCAATATTTGTAGATCGCCAATGGCAGAGGCTGTATTTTATAACTTATTGGTATCTAAAGGTTTAGAAAATAATTTTATTGTTGAATCTGCGGGTACTGCCAACTACCATGTGGGTGAACTACCAGATAACAGAACCCTGTCGGTTTTAGAAGCTAACAATATCTTTACACGATCTAAGGCTCGCAAAATAGAAGTTTCAGATTTTGAGGCATTTGATTTTATAATTGCGATGGATCAGGAGAATCTAAACGACCTCTTAGCCATTTGTCCGCCATCATTAAAAAATAAGGTTTTTAAATTTGGTACTTTTGCGGTAGATGCTTTTAAAGATGCAGACGTAAAAGATCCGTATTTTGGAAAAATTGAAGACTTCGAATCTGTTTTCCGCCAAGTTACAGAGCTTTCTGAAGCTTTTTTGGAGTTTCTTACAAAAAGAAAAACAGTGTTTAAACAGACATAAAATTGTGAAAACCATTTGTATACTCAGACATGCAGAAGCAGCAGTAGACCCCTTGGGAACTAACGATGTAAATCGTTTCTTAACGGATGCTGGAATTGCTGCTGCCATTCGTTTGAGTTATAAAATTATAGGCAGAGATTTAAATTTCGATCAGGTGCTTGTTTCTACGGCAAAAAGGGGCGTTCAAACCTTCGAATATTTAAATAAGGTGCTGGAAATAGACGAGGAGAAAGTTATCCACAAAAAAGAAATTTATGGCGCCAGCTTAGCTAATCTGCTTAAAATAATCAACCAATTAGACGATAGCAGGCAAACAATTTTAATGATTGGCCATAATCCAGCCTTATCCTTGCTAGCAAGTACTTTAGAAAAAGGTTATCCTGAAATACATTTGCCCCCTTGTGGCATTATTCAAATAAATTTCGAAATCGATGCATGGTACGAAGCTTCTGAAGTTGGAGGCGTTCAAGCTTGGATAGATTTCCCTAAATAATTATTATGCTTCCAAACGGAATATATTATAAAAAAGTAGAAGGTGGGAAGAAGTTTCACCTAGTTAACAGAGAGATGAGTTGGCTCGCTTTTAATGAGCGAGTTTTACAAGAGTCTGAAAACCCAGAGGTTCCTTTGATGGAACGAATTAAATTTCTGTCCATATTTTCATCGAATTTAGATGAGTTCTTTAAGGTTCGGGTTGCTGGCCAAAGACGCTTGTTAGATTTGGATAAAAATTACCAGAAAACCTTAATGTTCAATCCGGAAGATGTGTTAGAAAGTCTTCAGAAAACGGTGATAAGGCTTCAAACAAAGTTCGATGTAATTTTTAGAGAGCAAATTTTGCCAGAATTGGAAAATCAAGGTGTTACCATTCTCAACGAAAAAAATCTGAATGATGAGCAAAGCGATTTCTTGAAAAAGATTTTTAAGGCACAAATACTTCCGTATCTAACGCCGATAATGATTTCCACCATTGTTCATTTTCCGCCGCTTAGAGATCGATATATTTACCTGGCCGTGAAGATGTTTCGCTCTGATAATCCAATGGATTTGCAGTACGCCTTGGTTGGTTTGCCTACGAACATACTTTCTAGATTCTGGATACTGCCATCGTCTAATGGAAAAAAATGCGTAATTATGTTAGACGATATTGTGCGCCATAACATTAAAGAGCTGTTTTTAATTTTCGATTACGACAGGGTTGATGCTTATACCATCAAATTTACACGTGATGCAGAATTAGATATCGACAACGATGTGTCAGAATCTTTTCTAGAAAAGATGGCAAAATCGTTAAAACAAAGAAAAAAAGGCGCACCAGTACGATTTATTTACGATAGCACCATTCCTGTTGATTTACTCCATTTTTTAATTCGAAGAATAAACCTTCAGAAATCGAATATTTTGCCTGGTGGT
>DAIRTB010000395.1:0-1017 GCA_036804105.1 Bacteroidota bacterium
ACCAACTGGTTTTGAACGGGATTGGGGAAAACTGATATGGATTCTGAGAAATCAATATTTTCCACATTCACATTGGTTACCTGATAACAGGCTGAGGTGTCTATGCAATTGTTTTGAGTTATTCGAACCGCATAATTTCCGTTTTGGTTTGGACTGAATAATTGATTTGTTTCTCCCGGTATAGGCTGAAAGCTATTCCCGCAATTTAACCATTGGTATGAAGCACCATTAATTTGTGCAGTTAAAGTTGCCCCATTTTGAGTTACAGTGGTGTTAACGGTGTTGATGGTTAGGTTGAGCGTTACAATGCTATCGCAACCAGTTGGTTGGGGAATTGAATCGTAGTAAATGCCTGATCCTGTATAAGTTGTTCCATTCCAAGTAAAACTGTTACAAGCTGTTTGAAAAAGTGAGGTATTTGGATGAATACATTCTCCTCCAACAATTCGAGCAATACTATTTCTATTGATTCCATTATATGAAATAAAATCCCCACCAATCAAAATTTTGCCATCATTCTGGATTTTTACATCATTTACGCTATGAGCTGTACTAACTGACGAATTGAAAGGTAAATCTAGATTTCCGGTGGCATTAAACCTAGCAACCCCAATTCTTGGTAAACTGTTAATTGTTGAAAAAGCACCACCAATAAGTATTTTCCCATTATTTTGTATTGCAACAGAAAATACCTCCCCATTAATAAATTGAGTTATATTAAAATTAGAGTCTAGGCTACCGTCTAGGTTTAATCGAGCAATTCTATTTACAACAGTTCCATTATATAAAGTAAAGTTGCCAACAATAATTATTTTTCCGTCTGCCTGAATAACTATATCTCGAACATTAGCATTTGCACCTGTACCAATGTTGAAAGTTGTATCTAAGGTTCCATTTGTATTTATTCTACAAATTCTATTCCTTGGCAGAGACTGGTAAGTAGTAAACGTTCCTCCAACAAGTATTTTCCCATCCGCTTGAATGCCAGTGCAAAATACTTCAGCACAACCAAGCGGG
>DAIRTB010000395.1:1027-2862 GCA_036804105.1 Bacteroidota bacterium
TAGAGCTTAATGTGAAAGTAGGGTCTGTAGTGCCATCGCTATTTAATCGAATTATACGTGCACAAAAAACAGAATTACAAATTAAAAAACTGCCACCGATTACAATCTTATCATCGCTTTGAATTGAGATACTATTAATTGAAGTTCCCACTGCCCCAATTATTGAATTAAAACTCTGATCTAAAGTTCCATTTGCATTCAATCTAATTATATTCCTAACTGTTATCCCATTGTAGCTTGTGAATCTTCCTGCTACGATTAGTTTACCTGTAGATTGAATTTTAATATCAAACACATCTTCAACCTTAGGAAAATAGGATTCAAAGGTAGAATCAAGTGAACCATCGATATTCAGACGGAAAATGCTATACTTTCGAACACCGTTATAAGAGTAAATCTGGCCTGCAACTATAATTTTACCATCACTCTGCAAAGCCATTTTTCTTAATACTCCACCTAAGCCTGTTTCAGGCAGTGGAAAAGTAGTATCCATAGTAAAATTACTTTCAATTCTAGCTAATTTAGCCCTTTGATAAGAACCTATAACATTAAAAGATCCTGCGATTAAAAACTTACCATTATTTTGCTGAGCAATAGATAGCACTGCCTCAGTAGGTTGGAAAATGCTCATTAAATTTAACGAAGCGTCAATAGAACCATTTGGGTTTAGCCTTACTAAAGATGCAGTCTGTACCCCGTTGAAGTGGGGAAAATTTCCACCAAGAACGATTTTTTGATCTGCTTGCTAATAAATAGATCTCACTGAAGCGGTTGGGCCGCTTCCAACATTAAAACTTGTATCAGTTGTGCCATTAGAGGTTAATCTAAATATGCCACTGCTTCCAACTCCAATACCAACGTAGAAATTCCCGCATAGTAGTAATTTACCATCAGCTTGTAAAACAACTTTATAGAAATGTGAATTAGTGCTGGAACTTGCATTAAATGTAGTATCAAAAGAGCCATTTGCATTAATCCTAGCAACACTGTGGGCAACATATCCGTTATAACTTGAAAAAGATCCAGCTATAATTATTTTACCATTGGGTTGAATAACAATTGAAAGCGGTTGACCATTAACTCCAGAACCAATATTAAAGCTAGTATCTATCGAACCATTGCTGTTTAGTCGAATTAAACCATTGTAAGGGCTTCCATTAAAAGTTGTAAAAATTCCTCCTAGAATAATTTTTCCATCAGGCTGAATTGCAACACTTGCTACCCAAAATTGAGGCCCTGTACCTATATTAAATGTACTGTCTAAAGACCCATCGATATTAAGACGAGCACATCGATTGGTGATAGTTGAGTTAGGAGAAAAAACTCCCCCAATTACAATTTTTCCATCAGGCTGAACTGCAAAATCGTGTATAGAATTATTTATAGTGGGCACTTTATTAAAAGTGGTATCCAAAGAACCATCCTGATTAAGACGTATAATTCTTTTGACTGAAATCCCATTGTACATAGTGAATGCTCCAGCAATAAGTATTTTACCATTAGGCAGTACCTCTATCTTGCTCACATTATGATTAAATAAGTTAGCATTTCCAAATCCAACATCTGCAGTATTAAAGGTAGAATCATTTAGACTTGGTTGTGCAAACAAAGAATTGTGTGCGGAGAAAATTAAAAAAACTACAAAAACTATTTTGAGTATTTCTCCAATTTTCATCAAATGTGCGAAACTAAATCCAAAAATATTCATGGCGAAGGCAATATTTATTTTAACCATTTACAAGAGTATCTGCTATAATTTAATAATCTTCTTATTTCCTGTTGCTTTTCCATTATCAAACTTGATAACGTAAACACCAGGTGCAAAACCGTTGGTT
>DAIRTB010000396.1:0-2527 GCA_036804105.1 Bacteroidota bacterium
TTAAAACGCCTCTTGTAATAGCAAAAATGGTGGTAAATGATATGTTTTCTAAGGTAAAAAGGTAATACAAAATGGCCAAGGCGGCATAAACTATAAACACAACGTTTACCCATTTCAGGGTTTTGTATAGCTTTGGAGATTGCGTTTTTAGTTGCAAAAAGTGAATGGCAAACAAGTTGTAGAAAACGAAGAAAATAAACTGTATGGGTTCGTTTAATGCCGCACTAATCAAGTCACCATTTCCGAAAGTATAGAGCATGGAAATCCCAGTCGGAAAGCGAATGAATAGATACATTGCCACTAAAAACAGGTAGACTCCGTAATAAAAAAAGGCCAACTCTCTGTTTATCAACCATAAAAACATCATAAACAAAAAAGAAAACCAAAGAGCACCTTGATAAATTAAATGTATTGCATTGGCATTTCTGTTAATAATACTTACGTTTTCTGCGGCAGAAATTTCCTGATGGTTAGTTGTGAGATATAGACTTTTCTGCAACGAAGAGCCTTTCAAAGCAGCAGCGTAATAGTGAATCTGAACAGTGTCTTTTGACGCTATCGGAATGATGATAAACTGCTCAGTTCCTTTGCTAAGATAATTTTGATGTACAAAGAATTTGCCTGTAAAATACGATGTTGACGCTCCTGAATTGTTGGTGTTAATAATTAGGTTGAAGTCGTTTGATGCGAAAACGATTTTAACAAACTGCGTATCCTCTTTAGCGTTAGAAATGGAAAACTGCTTTAAAATAGCCGTTTTCGGTTGTAGCACTTTTCTACCGAGGGGTGTTTCAATCTTAAACAGTGAGTTGAAATATGGAATCTGCTCAAGGCTGTCAATATGCTCATAATCTGTAATGTTTACAAAACCTTCTTTTTCAATTTGATCGAAAGAAATTATAGATTCTTGAGCAAATCCTTCTCCAGCTGAAAAACTGAAAAACACACAGAAACATAATATTAGCCTAAGGAGATTCAAGAGCAGTTCTATAAATAATGCTCTAAATTGGCACTAAAATTTCACGATAATTTAATGAGTGAGTATAAAATAGACTGCAATTAGTATTGAGTTGGTTTAGTCAATCTAATCGAACGCTGATGACGCAGATCTAACAGATTATTCACCCTTTAATAGTTTTCCAATGGTGTTCATGAGAACGCTTCGCTAAGTTTTCGCAGATTTTTTTTATTTTGATCTAATGGAATGCTAATGGAGCAGATTATTCACTTTTTAATAGTTTTTCAATTGTGTTCATGAGAGCGCTTCGCTAAGTTTTTTAACCCACTTCAAGTAAACCGAAGGTTTAATCCGTGAAAATCTGAAAAATCCGTGCGCTTAAAAAAACAAGAAACCGAAGGTTTCGCTCCCAAAATATAAAAAATTAGCTTCTTTAAGAGAATTGAAGAATCAACTCCTTAACCAAACTAGGCAAACCTAGTGTAGCAGATTGATTAATCTCTCTTAAATTCGGGATGCGTTTTACCAAATTTATCGGATTCGGATCTACAATAACTTTTAAAGCATTATTCGGTGCGGCATACGCCAACTCTGCCGCTGGATAAACATTTAAACTGGTGCCAACCACCAACAAAACATCGGCTACCGAAACAGTATCAAAGGCTATTTCGTAGTTGGGAACAGCCTCGCCAAACCATACCACATTGGGACGAAGTTGTGCTCCTAGCTCGCAAACATCGCCCAGATTAATGTCTTTCTCCCCCAAATCATACACTTTGTAGGGTGCAACTGTAGAACGTGCTTGCATCAACTCACCATGCAAATGCAATACATTTGTAGAACCAGCCAACTCGTGCAGATTGTCGATATTCTGTGTAACTACTTGAACATCAAATACATCTTCCAGCTCAACCAAGGCTAAATGCCCCGCATTGGGTTTGGCATTTCTTAACCCAGCTCTCCTGAGGTTGTAAAATTCTAACACCATTTTGGGATCGGCAGCCCAACCACCTGGCGAAGCAACGTCTTCAATTCTATAACCTTCCCACAAACCATCAGCACCACGAAAAACGCCTAATCCAGATTCTGCGCTAATTCCAGCGCCAGTAAAAACAACTAATTTTAGTTTATCTTTTTTCATGGAGGATGGATTTACATGCGTTCTGGAACTTCTATGCCCAATAGATTGAAACTCTTTTTAAGACAGATACTTACCTGTTCAGAAAGATACAATCTGAAATACAACTTACCCAAATTTGGCTCATTAAGGACCGATAAATCGTGGTAAAAACGATTGTAGTTCGTGGCTAAATCGTATGCAAATGCGCAAATCAAAGCAGGATTTAATCCCTCAGAAGCTGCTTTTACCATTTCAGGATATTGATTCAATTGCTGAATTAAAACCCGCTCTTGCGGCAATAATGGCAATGCACTTTCTGACTTATAAAAGGTAGCTTTTTCTATTTTTTCTTGGGTGATGTCTTGCTTCCAATCGCCATGAACCTCGCTTGCTTTTCTTATAATGGATTTAATACGAGCATGTGTGTATTGAATAAACGGACCTGTATT
>DAIRTB010000396.1:2537-2846 GCA_036804105.1 Bacteroidota bacterium
AATCGATTCTTCCGGATTGAAAACCATGCGTTTCTTCGGATCGACCTTCAGCAAATAGTATTTCAAAGCACCCATACCCAAGGTCTGAAACAATTGTTTGGCCTCTTCGGCATCCATTTCATCTACCTTACCTTTTTCTCTTGTGCTTGCCTCTGCTGCCGAAATAACTTCTTGCATCAGATCGTCGGCATCTACAACGGTGCCTTCTCGAGATTTCATTCTGCCGCTTGGTAAATCTACCATGCCGTACGACAAATGGAAGCAGTTTTGTGCCCAAGGGAAATTCATTTTCCTAAGGATTTCGAACAG
>DAIRTB010000397.1:0-2844 GCA_036804105.1 Bacteroidota bacterium
CTTTACCTGCAACAACACCACACTTGGCGACCAAATTACAGTCATTTTACTGGAAATAATCATTTCGAAATGCAGCGCAACATGAAAAACCACCATGTAAACAGCAATGGTTGGCGAGATATTGGGCAGCATTTCAGCATATTTCCAGATGGTACAATTGTAACAGGAAGATCTTTGGAGCACTCACCAGCCTGTATTGCTTACAACAATTCAAACGCAATCTGTTTGGAGCATATTGGCGATTTCGATTCTGGAATGGATCAAATGACCACTGAGCACAGAAATGCAATTATTGCAGTGAGTGGCATAATCTGCAAGAAGTTTAATATTCCGATTAATACAGATCGAGTAGTTTATCACCATTGGTTCGATTTAGGAAACGGAAACCGCACCAATGGAACAGGCAGTACAAAAAGTTGTCCTGGTACAAATTTCTTTGGAGGAAATAAAATTTCGAATGCCGAAGCGAGTTTTCTTCCACTTATTCAACAATATTTGGCAACGGTCAGTGTGCCAGCGCCTAATGGGAATGTTCCTGCAAATTTATTGTATTACGGATTGGTAAATACTGCAACTCTAAATATTAGATCAGGAGCTGCAACCAATCAGCCAAAAATAGGTGCCGCAACTTTGGGTTCGGTTATTCGGGTTTATGAGGAAAAAAATGGCTGGCTTAAAATCTCCAATAACAGAGAAGAATGGGTTTTCGGGAATTATGTATCTAAAACCAAACGAGCAACTGTAAATGCCAATGTACTCAATGTGAGAACTGGCCCTGGAGCAAACTTTTCTAAAAATGGAACTCTAAACAAAGGAGAAGAGATCTTTATAGTGGAGGAGCAAAATGGCTGGAGCAAAATTGCCATGGAAGATAAATGGGTGTCTAGTCAGTTTGTAACGAAGGCGTAGTTGCTGATTTTTAGCACGAAAATACGATTGAAGAAACTCATATCAACAAAACGTTTATTCAAAGTGCTTCAACTTCCATTCTGCCAAACTGCTAATAAAAAGAGTCAGACTAATTCAAATTTCGGAAATCTGTTGGGCTTACACCTACTTTTTTCTTAAATAAACTACTGAAATAATGCGAGTGTTCGAAACCTAATGAAAAAGCAATTTCTTTAACGGAATTATCACTTCCTAGTAAGCGGTCTTTGGCAATTTCCAAAAGGTGGTAATGAATATGCTCTTGAGTTGTCTTCCCCGTTTCTTTACGCAATAAATCACTTAAATAATTAGGTGAAAGGTTAACATGTTCAGCACACTGCAAAGCCGAAGGTAGCCCATTCTCTAAAAGAATTGAAGAAGCAAAATAATTGTTTAAATAAGTGTTAATGGAATCAACCACAATGTTATTTATATTGGTTCTGGTAATAAATTGTCGATCGAAGAAACGATTACAGTGATTCAATAAAAATTCTATTGCAGATACCAACACATTTTTGGTGTGTTTGTCTATGGGTCGATTAAGTTCAGTTTGAATTGTTTTAATAATTTCAGTGAGACTCTTCTTTTCATCCTCAGAAAGATGCAATGCTTCATTGGTTGAGTATTTGAAAAAATTATATTCCGCTATTTTGGAAGCAAGTGGCGTTCCGAGTATTAAGTCTGAATGAAAGAATAAACCCCAACTATAACTGCATTCTTCAAATACAGGGTTTTGCAGTTCGCCTACTTGGTCGGGAAAAGAAAAGAACAAACTTCCATCTTGAAAATCAATTTGTTTTCTCCCATACTGCAAACTGCCCATTTTAAGATGCTTTAATGTAATGGCATAAAATGAAGAGGCAACTTTTAATCCTGCATAATCGGCAGTATTTTTTAGAGAATTGAGTTTTGATAAGTCCACTACGCTAATTAGGGGATGCTTGGGAGGAGCTAAACTTAACATACTATGAAACTTGCTGATGCTTTCAATTCTGATAAGATCTTTCATTTTTTATGGGTTGGATAGTTTTTCAAAATAAATAACGATTGATTTCTTTGAAACGCTTTCAATAATCAAATTCCCCACTAAGAAAAAGACTAAAGAAAAAAGCAATCCATTTACAAAATATTTATTGAGTAAAATATTTATTACCAGAGCGATAAGTATTATTACAACAAAAACCATTTGAACTAAGGGAAAGTTTTTAATCACTTTTGCCATACGCTCTTTTTCTTTTTCCTTATACTTAATCTCATTTTCTTTGTGTAGCAAAGTTTGACTTCTAAGTAATTTCTCCACTGTCTTTTTATATCCATAACCACCTACAACAGAGATAAGCCCAAATATAAGCAAGCCTATTTTTAATCCAAGTAAAAGTGTGTTTGAGCCAGAAAAATGAATCAAAATAGCCAATAAAAGCATTATAAACCCAAAAGCCAACATATAGCTGGCAATGATTTTTTGGGAGTTAATGTAGACTTCAAGATCTTCAAGCATGATTATAGTTTTTATTTTGGGAATCTTTTCTCAACCTCAGCTTTTAAGGAACGATTAAACATGGGGTATACCGACAGCTGAATGTTCATAGCAGTTTTTCCAATTAGCCATGATAAACCACCTAAAGCTTGGTCAGATTGAATGAATTTTGTTTTTCCATTGTCGGTTGATTCTACTCTAAAACAATGTCTGTCTTTAATGCCCATCGTTTGCACTTGACTCCAGTAAAACTCCTTGCCTTCTTCCACAAAAAGCGTATTATGAAAGAGTTGGGGCTTTGCTTTCGGACCTGCTTTAAAGAGAACGTCAACCTGATTCTTGTCCTCAATTTTACCTTCTATTTTTAGAATTATCTCATTCCACTTCGGATAACTTTCTGTGTCGGTGAGTACGCTCCAAACCTGTTCTGGGGTAGCCTC
>DAIRTB010000398.1:0-2838 GCA_036804105.1 Bacteroidota bacterium
TTTTGAGGGTGAAAATTAATTACCCTACAAAATTAGAGCTTATAGACTGGGCAAACCGCTACTAATGTTACACAAGCGTAATTTTATTTCGGCCTAAAATAACCAAGCCTTCGTCTTCCATTTGTTTGAGGAGTCTTGAAACTACTACACGTGCAGTTGCCAACTCGTTAGACAATTGCTCATGTGTAACGTAAAGCGTTTTACTCTTGGTTATCTCACATTTCTTTTTGATGAAATTTAGCAATCTTTCGTCTAACTTCTTGAAAGCGATGGCGTTCACTACATCTAGTAGCTCTTCGAAACGTTTGTGGTAAAGCCGAAATATGTAATCTAGCCATTCTGGAAATTCCCTAATAAGCAAACTCACTTTATCTATCGGGATAAACAGGATTTCTGTTTCTTCTTCTGCAATGGCTTTTACTTTGCTGGTATCGTGGTGCATACCACCAAGGAACGACATAATGCAACTTTCGCCAGCTTTGATGTAGTAGAGTAGAATCTCACGGCCATCTTCGTCGGTACGCATAACCCGGATGCTGCCATTTGTAACAATGGGAATTGCTTTAATGTATGCGTTTTTGTTGAGTATAATCTCGCCTTCAGCAAAATGCTTAGCAAAGCCAAATTCTGACAATTTTTCTCTAACCCTTGGCGATGATTTGAATTCTACAATCTCGTTTAATTCCATAGGCTAAGGTAAAAGTGAAATAGTTTTAAATCTTTTTTTGAATTGGGTACTTTAACTTTAGAAATCACTAAACTTCTGTAACCAAAGCTTGCTTAAACATCCGGCTGTGCCAGCTTTCGGCTAAAGGTAAAATCCACTTATTGGTGAAATCAGTTTTATTGCTCACCAAATTATTAAAAACCAATGTTTGTGGGGTTATTTCGCCTTTGGTAATTCGCTCTCTAAACGCTTGCATATTGCAAGCTAGAAGTTCCTTTTGCTCATTCAGATAAGTAAGCTCAGTTCTATCAAATAAGCTGATGCCCATCTCCTGCTCTGCAACCTTCAAGAAATTAACGGATCTATCTGTTGAGCAGCCACTTGTTGCAAACATAGATTCATCGGCAGCGAGAATTACAAATCGATTGAAAGGCAATAAAAACGATGCTTTTTGCGGCTGATTATGTGTATGCCAGTTATTGCAAAGACTTGCTAATGCTTCTCCCAAAGAAGAAAGCTCCATTTCGGTAAAAAATCTATTGGATTGGTACACCCAAACACGGGCATTTTCTGGTAAATTCTCGAAAGCTACAAACATACTAATCTATTAAACCCTCCGCCTTTGCAACAAGTTCGGCTAAATCTAAAACTTTAACGGCGTTTTCTTTTTCATGATGCTTCACGCCATCGGTCATCATTGTATTGCAAAACGGACAAGAAACTGCTACAACGCTGGGATTTAGCTCCATAGCATCCTCAATCCGCTCAATGTTTACTTCTTTTTTACCATCTTCTGCTTCCTTAAACATTTGCGATCCCCCCGCACCACAGCATAAGCCATTTGCTTTCGAGCGCTTCATTTCATGTAAATCGGCATCTAATGCTTGGAGCACAGATCGTGGAGCTTCGTAAATGCCATTGGCTCTACCTAAATAACACGAATCGTGAAAGGTTATGCGCTTGCCTTTAAAAGTTTCACCACCTTGAAGTTTCACCTTACCCTCGTTAATTAATTGCTGCAAATAAGTGGCATGATGAATTACTTCGTAATTGCCACCTAAGTCTGGGTATTCGTTTTTAAGGGTATTAAAGCAATGCGGACAGGTAGTTAAAATCTTCTTTACGCCATAACCATTCAAAACTTCTATATTGGTTAGCGCCATCATCTGAAAAAGAAATTCATTTCCAGCTCGCTTTGCTGGATCGCCAGTGCACGATTCTTCTGTTCCAAGCACGGCATAATTTACGCCAATGTTATCTAAAATAGCCACAAAAGCTTTGGTAACTCTTTGGGCACGAGAATCGAAACTGCCGGCACAACCAACCCAAAACAACACCTCCGGATTCTCTCCATTAGCAGCCATATTGGCCATGGTGGGCACATTTATCTGTTTTTTCATTGTTTAATTTTTATCATTTACTTCCAATCCATCCGCCCAATTCAATCGATCGTTTTGAGAAAACTGCCATGGCGCACCATTATTTTCAATATTTCCCGTCATAATTGCCCATTCCGATGGCATTTGAGATTCTTCCATCACCAAATACCTACGTAAATCAACAATAATGGTAAGTGGATCGATGTTAATTGGACAAGCTTCTGCGCAGGCATTGCAAGTGGTGCAGGCCCAAAGTTCTTCCTTGGTAATGTAATCGCCCAAAAGAGATTTATTATCTGAGAAATCCATTCCGTGCTTGTCGATATTGTTTCCAACCTCCTCTAGACGATCTCTGGTGTCCATCATAATTTTACGAGGACTCAATTTCTTGCCTGTAATATTTGCCGGACAAACACTTGTGCAACGTCCACATTCGGTGCAAGAATATGCATCGAGCAAACTTTTCCAACTTAGGTCTTGTACATCTTTCGCACCAAATTTTATTGGGGTTGCCGATGTCTCGCCGCTCTCCTGGTACGGGTTAGCACTCGGATCTAACATCAGCTTTACCTCTGCGGTTACGCTTGCCAAATTAGAAAACTTGCCTTTGGGTTTTAGATTACTGAAATATGTATTTGGGAAAGCTAAAATGATGTGAAAATGTTTTGAATAAGGCAAGTAGTTGAGGAATAGGAAAATACCGATTATATGAAACCACCAAGCTGTTCTTTCTAAAATAATCAATCCGCTTTCGCTCATTCCAGAAAATAAAGGCGTAAGGTATTGAGATAC
>DAIRTB010000399.1:0-2832 GCA_036804105.1 Bacteroidota bacterium
TCTTGGTTTAGAAATGGTAACCTAGTAGGTCTTGGAAACTCATTGAATATTAATAGTGCCCAACTTTCCGATGGTGGTATTTATACTTTCAGAGCTAGAAATGCTTCACTTTGTGTTTCAGACCAAGATATTGTATTAACAGTAAATCCAGCTCCTTTTGTTAGCATTGATCCAATTGATGCGATTTGTGAAGGAACTGCAGTTATTAATTTAGGTGGCGGTTTACCTTCAGGTGGAACGTACGCTGTAGATGGTAATCCTGCATCAACATTTGATCCAACAACTGCTGGAAATTATACGGTAGGTTACACCGTTCAAGATCAATTGGGTTGTGAAGCAACTGCTACAACTACTTTAACTGTTCATCCAAGTGTTGCAATGCAACTATTCGTTTCTAATTCTGGTGCTGATAACACTAGCTCAGGTTGCGAATTAGCTCCTTTTGCTACAATTGGTTACGCCACTGGTGTAGCTATGGATAATTCAACTATTAATGTTGCTGAAGGATATTATAATTTCAGTTCAACCATTAATTTAACTAAATCAATAACATACAAAGGTGCTCAAAATGGTGTTACTGCTTGCGGTAGATCAGGTGCAGAAACTGTAATTGATGGTGGAAACAGTGTTGCAAATGCTTTTTTAATAGGAACACCAAACAACACTTTTGATAGCTTTACCTTTAGAGGTTTTACAAGTTATGCATTAAACTTACCGGGCGTACCTCCAGTGGCAAATGCTAATCAAAATGTTTTAAACAACAAATTTGTTGGAATGGCGGCTCAACTAGTTAGAGCTCCTAATTCAAACTTCATGTACAATAGTTTAGATTCTATCTTCACTACAGGTATACTTGTATCTAGTGGAAATGATCAAACCATTATGTACAACTGCTTAGATTGTTCTACAAACTTTGCTAGTGGTATAGTTGCAAATGCACAAGGGGTTCTAATTTCTGAAAACACATTCACTGGCTTTAAGAGACCTGCAGTAACCATGCAACGTAGAACAAGAGGTACAATTAGTAACAACAACTTTACCACCAACAGTTTTGACGTAAATAACTCAATGGTTGCACTTTATAGTACACTTCGAATTGATGTTACCAACAACAACTTTGAAATGTTGGGTACAAGTTCTGCTAACTCTAGTATAATTGGATTCCTACAATCGTTTACTAACCTAGATTCTACTTTTGTTAACGAAAACAGCTTTAATCATCCTAATTCTAGCACTTGGGTAAATTTTGGCCCAGCTACGGGAGTTGCAGATTTCAGTTGTAACTGGTGGGGAACTACCGATGCAACTGCAATAAATGCGTATTTTAACGATGCGACGAAAGCTTTCATTTCAAATTCATACAATTCAGGAATTGATGGTGATCTTGTAGCTTTAGGATTTCAACCAGACGGTATTTGCGGCCAAATACGTAGACTAGCCGAAGATAAAAACCCTTCTTTATCTAATGTTAATAACGCAGATAAATTTGGTATGAAGATCTTCCCTAACCCATCCGTTGGTTTGAGTATGATTGAATTAACCAACGTTGTTAACCCAATGGTTACCGTTAAGATTTTCGATGCTACAGGTAGATTGGTTTCTAATGCTAGTGTTGCTTCTAACGAGTTAATTCAAGTTGACTTAATGCAACAAAAAGCTGGCCTGTACATTATTCAAGTAATTGATGGTGCAAGCATGGCGCAAACAAGATTTATTAAAGTAAACTAATTTCTAGTTAATTAATAAGTTATGGCCCTCCAGTTAATTCTGGAGGGCTTTTTTGTTTTAACGTAATAACCTGCATGTTTTGTAGGTCTAGAAATGTTACAAAAAGAACCCTAACACCAAACTGTAAACTTTTTTTAGGACGGGTCATATCATCACATCAGCAAATCATCACATCAGCAAATCAGCAAATCAAAATTTTCCCATTTGGAATTGTTTTTATAAATTGTGCCATGTTTCAAGCAGAAACCCTAAAAGGGAAAAATATACTCGTAACCGGTGGCGGAAGTGGCCTCGGAATGGCCATGGCTAAAGGATTCGCAGATTTAGGCGCACAGGTTCTTATTTGCGGAAGAAACGAAGAAAAGCTGCAGAAAGCAGCTGCAGCAATCGGAAATAATACTTTATTCTATTCTGTTGACGTACGAGATTACGAAGCAGTTGGTAAAATGTTTGCTCATTTTCAAACTCAATTGGGCGCACCCATAAACGGTTTGGTAAACAATGCAGCGGGAAATTTCCTTTCGGCCTCCGAAGACCTAAGTCCAAATGCTTTTAAAACGGTGGTAGATATTGTTTTACACGGTACATTCAATTGCACCCAACATTTTGGAAAAGCTTTAATTGATGCACAGCTTCCTGGAAACATCATCAATATTGTAACCACTTATACGGAAACTGGATGCGCTTTTGTTTTGCCTTCAGCCTGTGCAAAAGCTGGGGTTTATGCGCTTACTAACTCTCTTGCTTTCGAGTGGGCAACTTATGGAATTAGAGTTAACAGCATTGCACCTGGCCCCTTCCCTACTGAAGGCGCATGGACAAGATTGATGCCCGATCCAAATTTCGAAAAAACCTACTTGGAGAAAATTCCATTAAAAAGATATGGTAGACACGAAGAACTTTCGCACTTGGCTACCTTTTTAATGTCTGATTTAAGTAGCTATATTACAGGAGAATGCATTACAATAGATGGTGGGGAACGACTAAATGCTGGACAATTTAACATGTTTGCGCAAATGGTGCCAAGACCGCAACTGAAGGCATTCTTCAACATGATGAAACCTAAAAAATAAGTAACATGGAAATAAGAAGACCATTCAACCT
>DAIRTB010000400.1:0-2820 GCA_036804105.1 Bacteroidota bacterium
CAAATAACGGAAAACCATTCTTCTTCCAAAAAAGACCTGGAAAAAATGAGCGCATCTTTAAGGTGATCAAGTTCAAAACTATGAACGACAAAAAAGATGCAAATGGAGAATTATTACCAGATTCAGTTCGCTTAACCTCCATTGGAAACTTCGTTAGAAAAACATCACTCGATGAAATTCCTCAGCTTATCAATGTAATTATTGGCGATATGAGTTTGATTGGGCCAAGACCACTTTTGGTGGAATATCTTCCGCTATACAACAAAAAGCAAAAACGCAGGCACGAAGTTAGACCAGGTATAACAGGTTGGGCGCAGGTAAATGGAAGAAACGCAATAAGCCACGAGCAAAAATTTGAGTTCGATGTCTTTTATGTCGATAACCTTACCTTTGCTTTAGATATGCAGATCTTGTTTAAAACCATCGGCAAAGTGTTTAAGAGTGAAGGAATTTCGCAAGACGGACAAGCAACTGCCGAAAAATTTAAAGGCAACTTATGATTCTTTACGGCGCAAGCGGACATGGAAAGGTTATTGCAGATATCCTAAGGAAATCAGGCGAAACCCATATTTCCTTTTTCGATGATGCCCCAAATGCTAATATTTCGGGCTACGAGGTAAATCCTGTTCAATCGCCAGAAAATACCTCAGAGCCAGTAATTATTTCTATTGGAAACAATCAGGTTAGATCTTCAATCGCCCAAAAAAAATATAATTGGGGTATAGCCATTCATCCGAGTGTAATTATTGGAGAAAATGCCCAAATTGCACAAGGAACTGTTGTTATGGCAGGCGTAATTATCAACCCAAGCGTAGAAATTGGTGAGCATTGCATTATCAATACTTCCTCCAGCATAGACCACGATTGCAAGATTGCCAACTTCGTACATATCTCACCAAATGCAACCCTAGCAGGCAATGTTCAGGTTGGCGAAGGCACTTGGATTGGCGCAGGTTCTGTTATCATCCAAGGAATAAAAATAGGAAAATGGGCAACTATTGGAGCAGGATCGGTAATTATAAAAGATGTTCCAGATTTCGCAACGGTTGTAGGGAATCCAGGTAGAATTATCCAAGAAGTAAAATCCTAAATCTTAAAAGATTCTCCATATAAAGGAACGATTACATCCATGTAATTTTCTCTTTGTAAGGCAACTTGGAATACATTTAGTGCCTCATCATCTCCATGAACCAAGAATACTTTTTGAACCTTGTCTGCTGGTTGATTGGCTTTTAAATAGGTCATCATCTCCTCTTTATCGGCATGGCCGCTGAAGAAATCCATCTTTTTCTTTTGTGCACGAACCTGATAGATTCTACCAAAAATCCGCACTTCCTTATCACCACGCATAATCCTATCGCCCAAGGTATTTTTTGCATTGTGGCCAACAGATAAAATTGTAGTGGATGATTTTTCAATGTTGTTTGCCAAGTGATGCTTTATTCTTCCAGCTTCCATCATGCCCGATGCGGAAATGATTATGCAAGGTTCGTTTAATGAATTTAAACGCTGAGATTCCCTCTTATCTTGAACATAACGCAGGCGTTTGAAGCCAAAAGGATCCGGATCAGTTTCGAGATAATCGAGCAAATTATCGTTAAAACATTCAGGGTGATTACGCATAATGTCGGTTGCATTTGTGCTCAGCGGACTATCTACAAAAACCTGATAATGAGGCAGTCTGCCTGAGCTTTCCAACTGATCTAAGGCATAAATTAACTCTTGAGTTCGATCTACACTGAACGCAGGAATCAGTAATTTTCCTCTGCGCTTGTTCAAAGTTTCATCAACAATTTCCAACAATTCTTCCAAAACATCTCCTTTTGGTTGATGAATTCTATCGCCGTAAGTAGATTCGCAGATTACAATATCAGCTGGCTCGGTAGGTTGCGGGTTTCGCAAAATGGAATCATCATTCCTACCAATATCACCCGTAAAAAGTAATTTACAATGTCCGTCTGCGGCTCCAAAAGTTAGATTTACCATTGCAGACCCAATAATATGTCCAGCATCTGTAAAAGTTAAAGTAAACTCGTCTTTAATTTTTATTGGATTATTATAGGGTATAGTAACCATGTTTTCTAGTGCTCTATCCACATCCCGCTCATTATAAAGAGGTTCTAAGAAATCTTTTCTGCCCGCCTTATTTCTATTTTTATTGATGAAGGTGGCATCGGCCATTTGAATTCTAGCGCTATCTCTAAGTAAAAGTGCTGTTAAATCTCGAGTTGCCGATGTGCAATAAATCGTCCCTTTAAATCCTTGTTTAACCAAACGAGGAATCAGTCCGCAATGGTCAATGTGTGCATGAGAAAGAATCAAAACATCAATAGAATTGGCATGAAAACCGAAATGTCGGTTATGTTCATCTACAAATTCGTAGCTGCCTTGAAACATGCCACAGTCTAGTAAAATGCGAAATCCGCTTTGAGTTTCTATAATGTGTTTTGAGCCGGTTACTGTGCCTGCTGCACCCCAAAAAGTTAGTTTCATGCCTACAATTTAGTGAATAAAAACAGCATACTTGATTTTTGATTTTTGATGATTGATGTTGAATTTTAGATTTTACTTGCGCATACGAGGCAAAGCAAATAATAAAAGTAAAACAGACTGTTAAAAATTTAACAAAGTAGATAGTGCATTGTTAATAAAAAGGTAATAAATTCATAAACTAACTATTAATAACTTTACAAAATGTGGAAAACGCTTAATGGTGAAATTTTAGGAATCGATATCGTTTCTGAAATTCAAAAAATAGTTGACTCCGAGCTTCAAATGGGGCACAAAATTAAAATCTGTATCGGTACAGATTCTCAAGTA
>DAIRTB010000401.1:0-2817 GCA_036804105.1 Bacteroidota bacterium
TGGTTCTGCGGCGATATTGGTACACAACATCTTGCTCCCAAGGGTAGCGGCCATCAACTTGAACAGGTCTCAGCTCATATTCCAATTCTTTTAGGGTAATGCTGAGCAGGTTATTACCAGAAAGTACATCTTTTATGCAAAACATTTTGGTTTCGAAGCCAATGCTACTCAAGGCAAGCGTATCTGTTTCATCTCCAATAATTTGAAACAAACCGTATTCGTTAGAACTGGTTCCTGTTTTTCTATAGATGTTGATTACGTTTACGTAGGGTAGAAGCGTGCCTTTTTTTTCTGACCTTATGGTGCCTGTATAAACTTTTTCTTGCGCATTTGCCGCTGGTTTTCCTAAAATAAAGGCAAGCGCCAATAAACAACCTAAAATAAAATAGTGAAAAACCTTTGCGTGCATACAGCTTTTAAGACGTAATTAATGGATGAAATGGTTTAATTTTTTGCATTAAACTTCTAAAATATCACATTTTTTAAACTATTGCTTTGTAAACCTCCACAAATTTATTCGCCAGATGTTGGTGCTGGAACTTAGACAGCTGATTTGGAATTTTCTGCTCCAAATCATTTCTAAGCAAGTCATCGTACAAAAGTTGCTCAAGTTTAATAGCTATATCGCTTATATCTAGTGGGTTAGCATAGATTGCAGCATCTCCCCCAGCTTCAAGAAAGCAACTTCCGGTTGAGCTCAAAACAGGTTTTAAAGCATGCAATGCTTCTACAATTGGAATACCAAATCCTTCAAACTGAGAAATGTAAGCAAACGTATGGCAGGCTTGGTATAAGGCTGGTAAGTCGGCAAAATCTACCTTGGGTATAAATTTTATTTTTCGGGTGATGTCTCTACCTGCTAAATATTTCTGAATGCTTTTAAAATGAGCCTTAGGTTTTCCTACAAAAAGTAGCTCGAAATCGTCTTTTAGATCTAAGGTTTCGAAGGCTTGAATGAGTGCGAGCTGATTCTTTCTTTCTTCAATAGTTCCAACACAGAGAATGTAAGGTTTCTTTAATCCGTATTTATTTATTACCTCCAATTTCCTTTCAGCAGAAACCTTTTGATGAAATTGTGTGTGGCAATCTTGATAAATTACTTCAATTTTGTTTTCATCAACCTTAAGAAAATCTACCAAATCGTTTTTGGTTTGTTGGCTGATGGCAATAATCTTTTCACATCTTTCAACAGCATAAGCCACTTTCTGTTTGTAAATAAATCGGTCTACAATTGGGTAATATTGAGGGTAACGGAGAAAAATCAAATCGTGAATGGTAACCACAGAAGGGATTTTTAATCCGAAAGGAACTTCGTTACTTAAACCATGATAAACCTCGATTCCATCTTGCAATAAATCCTTCCCAATTCCGAAACTTCGCCAAACCGGAGTTTTGCTTGAGGATTTTGGATAATGAATTTCCAAACTGGAAATCGAATTCAATTCTGCTTCAAAGTTTCCCTTCTTGGGCGCATAAGCATGTAGCAATAATTCAGGGTGGTATTTCGACAAGATTTCTAATACAAAACGGGAATAATTGCCTAAGCCAGTTGCATTAGACATTGCCCGTTTAGCGTCGAAACCTATAATCACACTGCTACGTTATGGTCTCTAAGTGCCTCGTTTAAAGAGGTTTTCTTATCGGTAGATGCAGTGCGTTTTCCAATAATCAGTGCACAAGGCACTTGATAATCTCCCGCAGGAAAAGTTTTGGTGTAAGACCCTGGAATTACCACCGATCTCGCTGGAATTCTACCCTTAAACATTTCTGGTTTATCGCCAGTAACGTCAATAATGTGCGTACTCATGGTGAGGGTTACTCCTGCACCTAACACCGCTTCTTGCTCTACATGAACGCCTTCAACTACAATACATCGGGAACCAATAAAACAATTATCTTCTATTATTACTGGCGCAGCCTGAACTGGTTCAAGCACTCCGCCGATGCCAACACCGCCACTTAGGTGCACATTTTTACCAATTTGTGCGCAAGAACCAACGGTTGCCCAGGTATCTACCATAGTGCCCTCGTCAACGTAAGCGCCAATATTTACATAGCTAGGCATCAGAATTACGCCTTTAGCCAAATAAGAACCATAGCGAGCTATTGCATGAGGCACAACTCGAACTCCAGCTGCTTTGTAGTTGGTTTTTAAGGCAATTTTATCATGAAACTCAAATGGACCAACTTCAATGGTGTGCATTTCTTGGATGGGGAAATAGAGAATTACGGCTTTTTTAACCCATTCGTTAATAATCCAACCATTTTCAGTAGGTTCAGCAACCCTAATCTCGCCAGCGTCTAAACTGCGGATTACATCTCTAATGCTAGCTTTTACTTTGGAGTCGCTTAAACTGGCTCGGTCGTTCCAAGCGTTTTCAATTATTGTTTTCATGCTTAATTACGGTATTTGCTTCCTTAAGGAAATATTTGTACAAAAGGTAATCGGTTAATCTTGGGAATGCTTTGTGCAGCACAACGCTAAACCAGCCCGTAAAAGTAAGTATTAGATCTCTTCTTCTACTTAAAATTGCTTGATAAATCTTTTGGGCAACAAGATCTGAGCTCATCATTTTTTGCTCATCTCTTGGAGACTCTGCTTGCGGTGTGCCATCGCCTCGTAAAGCCGATTTTCTGATTTTGGATCTCGTAAAACCTGGGCAGGCAGTGAGTACGTGAATTCCAAAAGGAATATTTTCGGTTCTAATTACCTCTAAAAAACCTTGCAAAGCGTATTTTGAGGCAGAATAACCCACACGTCCCGGTAAACCAACGTAACCAGCAATTGACGAAACGCCCACAATAGAACCTTTGCTT
>DAIRTB010000402.1:0-2805 GCA_036804105.1 Bacteroidota bacterium
CGTTTTTCGCAGTTTCCGGTTTGTTTAAGTACCATGCAATCGGCATAAAGATGAAGAGCATGATGGCGCATATTCATGTTGAAATGTTCAGAAACATCGCTTTGAATTTCTTGGAGGCGAGGGTCGCAGAATTCTTCTACTTTACCACAATCGAGGCAAATTAGGTGATCGTGTTGTTTATACCCAAATGAAGGTTCAAACTGCGCAAGGTTTTTACCAAACTGATGTTTCGAAACCAAATCGCACGCCAATAATAAATCTAGAGTGTTGTAAACGGTTGCTCTACTAACTCTATAATTTCTATTTTTCATTTGGATGTAAAGCGATTCTACATCAAAATGGTCTTTTCTACTGTAAATTTCTTCGAGTATGGCGTAGCGCTCAGGTGTTTTTCTATGGCCCTGGCTTTCTAAATAAGCAGTGAATATTTTTTTTACCTCAGCAATAATGGCTGTTTGGTAGTTTTTTTCGCTCATAAGCTTGCAAATTTAAGCAATAAAAGTGGTTAAGCGTGGGTCTCGAAACGAGTAACTTTTTCAACACCTTTTACATTCTTTAGTTTTTGCATCAATACCTCCAAATGCTTGGTGTCGTTCACATAAACCATCAAGGTTCCCTCAAACATACCATCGTTAGAAAGCACGGATATTGAACGCATATTCACCTTCATGTCGGTAGAAATTACAGAGCTGAGATTTGAGATAATCCCAATATCATCTAAGCCAATAATTTTAATTCCGGCAAGGAAAGAAATTTCGTGCTGCTGCGTCCACTTCGCTTTCACCACTCGGTAGCCGTACCTAGAAAGTAGGTTTACAGCATTCGGACAAGTAACTCGATGTATTTTTATGCCTTCCGAAATGGTTACGAAACCGAAAACATCATCGCCAGGTATCGGGTTGCAACAAGGTGCAAGTGAGTAATCTATCTTGCTTATTTTCTCGTCGATGATGAGCAAATCGTCGTTTTTGCCCGATGGCGATTGTACGAAAGTCTGGAAATTTTGCTCTTCAATTTTGGTTGCAATTCGCTCATCTGGCTTGGCTACTTCTAAGAGGATGTCTCTGAGTGAGGTAACTTCAATCTTGCCGATTGCAATTAAATAGTACAAATCTAAAGAGGAGATAAGTTTAAAATGTGCCAACAATTTGTTGATATTCTCTTCTGAAACCTGCAATTTCCAATGTCGGAATTTGCGAATTAAAGTCTCCTTGCCAATTTCTGCTTCCTTACGTTTGGCATCTTTTAATGATTGCTTAATCTTGGTTTTAGCCTTTGCAGTAATTACATAATTAAGCCAATCTGGTTTTGGTTTTTGGATGTTGGAGGTGATAATCTCCACCTGATCGCCATTTTGTAGCACATGGCTTAGCGGCACAATCTTGTGGTTTACCTTGGCTCCGATGCACTTTTCTCCAATTTCTGTGTGGATATCGAAGGCAAAATCTAAGGCTGTTGCACCGAAAGGAAGTTTGGTTAAATCTCCTTTTGGCGTAAAAACGAAAAGGTCTTTGTTGTATAAATTCAATTTGAAATTATCTACAAACTCCAACGCATTTGGCTCGGGATTTTCAATCAACTCCCGGATTGTTTTAATCCATTCATCTAGAGAGTTATCGCCTCCTGATTCTTTGTATTTCCAGTGCGCTGCAAAACCTTTCTCCGCAATTTCGTTCATTCTCGATGTCCTGATCTGCACTTCTACCCATTTCCCTTTGGCCATAACAGTTGTGTGCAAAGATTCGTAGCCATTGGCTTTTGGGGTCGATATCCAGTCTCGCAAGCGGTTTGGGTTGGGCTGATAAAAATCGGTAACAATAGAATATGCCTTCCAACAATCTGATTTTTCACGGTCTGGTGGACTTTGAAGAATGATTCTAATGGCAAATAAATCGTACACTTGCTCAAACTCGATTGCTTGCTTTTGCATCTTGTTGTAAATGGAGCGGATCGATTTGGGCCTGCCTTTTACCTCACACACAAGTCCTTGTTTTTCAAGCTCTTGCTGTATGGGTTCGATAAATTCTTTTATAAACTTGCCTCTTTTTGCCTTAGTTTCTCGCAATTTCCGGGCGATATTCTTATAAACCTCCGGCTCCATGTATTTCATGGTAAGGTCTTCAAGCTCAGATTTTATGGCGTAAAGTCCCAATCTATGCGCAAGTGGGATGTACAAATACTCCGTTTCAGAGCAGATTTTCAGCTGTTTTTCTTTCGGCATACTGTCCATAGTGCGCATATTGTGCAACCTATCCGCAATTTTTATGAGGATAACCCGAGCATCGTCGGCAAGGGTTAGGAGCATTTTTCTGAAATTCTCTGCTTGTATGGAAACTGATTTATCTGAAATACCCGATATTTTGGTAAGTCCATCAACGATTTGCGCAACTGGTTTGCCAAACTCCCGTTCAATGGTCGCAAGGCTGATGTCGGTATCTTCAACTACATCGTGCAAGAGAGCGCAAACTACAGAGGTTGTTCCCAAGCCAATTTCTTCTGCAACTATTTGAGCAACAGCGATGGGGTGATAAATATAGGGCTCGCCAGATCTGCGGCGCATGTTTTTGTGCGCATCTAAAGACATCTCGAAAGCTAGGCGAATCAACCTGCGATTGCCCTGCTTTATAAACGGCTTGCAGGCTCGTAGAAGACCTCGGTATTTATTGAGAATTTCCTTGCGCTCTTGTTCGTCGTTAATTATAATATTAGATGTTTTCATTAAATAGATGCTTTGGTGCTAAAATTGAGCAAAGTATGCTGTAAATGCAAATTCCTTGCGAAAAAAACCTTAGTTGATGTGATGAT
>DAIRTB010000403.1:0-2801 GCA_036804105.1 Bacteroidota bacterium
AACTGGTAACATATCCATTAGCACTGTTATAATGGGAGCTAATAGAAATCTTACCAAAGCAGGCAACGGTAGCGGAACATTAATTTTAGCAGAAAATAATACCTACACAGGTTTAACTAAGATAAATGGTGGTACTTTAAGGCTAAATGCTGCAAGCGATAATACTTTGCCAGCAACTAACGAAGTTGAAATTGATGGAGGTACCCTACAGGTTTCTACAAATCAAACTTTGGCTAACTTAGACCTTACTTCTGGTAACTTAGTTATTGACAACGGTGTAACACTAACCATTACCAACGGCTTTAATTATACTTCAGGTACTGTTTCTGGAACAGGAACAATTGTTTATGCAACAACTTCTACCTTCAGTATTCTGGGTAACTTAACCTCTACCGATTTAATATGGCCAACAACCAATGGCCCTCAAACTGTTGATGTGCTTTCTCCAGCGGTGGTTAATTTGCATGCTGATAGAACAATAGACAATTTATTGGTTGTTGAATCTGGTGCTACATTTAATACTGGTACAAACACCTTAACATTCAACCCAACAGTTTTACTTTTTGATAATGGTATTACTACAGGTAATTTTGTAGCATCCCAGACTGTTAATAACAGCACGGGTACTTTCGCTAGTATTGGTTTAACCATTAATACTGCAGAAAACATGGGCTTAGTTACTGTAACTCGAAGAAACGGACCTGGTGTAAATCCACAAGTAGGTAGCGCACAAAACGATATGTACAATCGAGTTTTTGAAGTGGTGGCAACAGGAACGAATGCAAATCTTAATGCTACCGTTAACCTAACTACTGGAAGTAACGATTTAAATGGTAACGATTTCAGTACGAGTGATATTTATAAAAGACCTATTGGAACTACGAATGCCAACACCTTCACCCGTATTATCCCTACAAGTAGAGACTTGGCAACCAATACATTTACCTTTATTGTACAAGATTTCTCTGAGTTAATACCCGGGCCAGGTAATGCGCCATTGAACATTACCTTAGGTAATTTCATTGCAGAAAACGTTTCTGAAACTGGTGTGCTTTCTTGGACTACCGTTTCTGAAACCAACTCTGAGAAATTTGTAGTTGAAAGAGCAGATAAAAACTTCAACTGGATTGCTTTAGGCTCAGTTGCTGCAAACGGAAACAGTGCAACTCCAATTAACTATCAATTTGTAGATCATGCACCAAAAGCTGGTACTAACTACTACCGTTTAACTTTAATCTCTGCTAGCGAAACTGCTTACAGTGCTACTAGAGTTTTAAATTTCAACAACACCACAAGTACGGTTGCCCCAAGATTCTTCCCGAATCCATCTAACGGCAACTTGGTTATCTCTTTGGGTGATGAGCAAGAAGTGAACATCAACATTTACGATCTTCAAGGTAAATTGGTATTCTCTAGCGTTCAACAACAAAATGGTAATATCGATTTAAGTGGACTTAAAGCGGGTATCTACCACGTTAAAATGAATGGTGCAAACCATAATGTTAACGAGCGTTTGGTAATTATCCAATAAAAAATAAACATCCCTAGATTGAAAAAGGCACGCTGAAAAGCGTGCCTTTTGTGGTTTTTTAATATAATGCCTCAAATAGCGAAGGGTTTTCAACCGAGCCTACCCCTCGCTATGATATGTCATCTCGCCTACGGCGGACTCCGCCGGGTCTAGGCTGGCGCATTCAATTTCCCCCTATTTGAAAATGGGGCTATTGATACATGCACAAAACAACCGTAATTCGTAGGGGCGACCCCTCGTGGTCGCTCAGGGGGATGTTGGTCGTTTTTGCCTCTTCAGCAAACCTTCTTTTAGGGACTCTGGGGCCATATAGGACAATAACTTCGAATCAACCATATCATCTCATCAATAGATCATCTCATCAACAGATCAACACATCAGCTCATCAGCAAATCAGCACATCAGCACATCAGCACATCAAGCACATCAAGCTACTGCACGCCAATGCTCAATTTGTACTCCCAGATTTCTTTTACATCCATGGGGAGCACTTCGTAGGGAGCGTAATCTGGGTTAGTGGAAACTAGCAGGATTTTGCCTGTTTCTGCCAGTTTGTTGTACAATACTTTGAATACAACTCCTTCAGATTCTGTGAGCAACACATACCTTTTGCCATCTTTTACCTGATTCCAATTTTCTAAATATGCGCAAACCACATAAGAACCATGCGCAATTGGTGGCATGGAATCTCCATCGATCTCAAATACTCGGTGTTTCTTTTGCTTATTGATAAAGGGAATACTCAAAGCCGGCAGATCTGCAATAAACTCTGGATCTGCAAAACCAGCTAGATATCCAGCTTTCGCTTTCAAGGGAACAACCTCAACTAAGTTGCTATCATCATCGGTAACTTTGGTAGTGAGGATTCGCAGATTCCGTCCATTTGTATAATTTTCAATGCCCCGATCTATTTCAGATAAACGAAATTCTGAAAACGAACATAGGTTTTCCCGCAGCAGAACATCAATCGAAATAGAAAAAAAATCCGCAAGTTTTATTAATGCGTCTAGGTTGGGATTGATGGTGGTTTCGTACCCAGCAATCTGAGATCTGGTAAACTTTAGAGTTTCGGCCAGCTCTTGTTGGGTTACTCCCCTACGCTTTCTAAGCAAGCGCAAGTTTTTTGCTAAATGCTGGTTTTGTTTAAGATCTTCCATTTTGGTAAATTTTATAGACAAAAATACGTCTATTTAATTAACTTTTTTACTTTGCGGCAGATTTTATGCAACTTAATTTTATCGTGGAATTCTATGATATATCCTATTAAGAA
>DAIRTB010000404.1:0-2800 GCA_036804105.1 Bacteroidota bacterium
GTCCATGTAGAGTTGAAAACCCAAATGTGGTGCAGACGTATCAGAAATTCAAAGACAAGAAATTTAAAAATGGTAAAGGTTTTACCGTTTACAGCGTATCCTTAGACCGTAGAAAAGAACCTTGGTTAAAAGCCATTGAAGCCGACGGTTTGGTTTGGCCACACCATGTAAGCGATTTGTTGGGATGGGAATCGGCAGCCGGCGCAGCTTACGGAATCAACTCTATACCAATGTCTTACCTAATTGATGGCGACGGAGTTATTATTGGTGGAAACCTAAGAGGTAGCCTTTTAGAGCAGAAACTACAAGAATTTATTAAAAAGTAAAAACTGTCAGATTGGCAAAAAAATCAGCTTTGGCAGGGATGTTGAACAATCTTGGCAAAAAGATATCTCGCAAAATGACATCAAATAATCAAGAAAATCTGCACGATAATCCAGAAATGCAAGAAGACACAGCGGTAGAAAACCAACAAGAAGTAGACAATTCGGCAGAGGCAAAAGAACAAGAAAACCAAGAATTAAATGCTGAAAACGAAAAACCTAACCTTTCGTTGGAGCTCGAGCAAATGAACGATAAGTATCTACGCCTTCTATCGGAATTCGATAATTTCAAACGTAGAACTGCTAAAGAACGCATAGAATTGTACAAAACCGCTTCTAAAGACCTTATTGTAGAGCTTTTAGGCGTGATGGACGATTTCGAACGTGGCCTAGCTACCATGGAAACTGCTCAAGATCTTGATGCTATTAAGGTTGGAGTAAATCTTACCTACCAAAAGTTGAAAACAACTTTAGAAAACAAAGGCTTACAACCGATTACCGCAGTAGGCGAAGCTTTCGACACAGATTTGCACGAAGCCATTTCTAAAGCACCCGCTCAAGACGAGGAATCGAAAAATAAAATATTAATGGAAGTTGAAAAAGGTTACCGGTTAAACGACCATGTAATTCGTTTTTCGAAAGTGATTGTAGGCGTATAACACCATGAGCAAAAGAGATTATTACGAGGTTTTAGGGGTTGAAAAAAACGCACCTGCCGACGAAATTAAGAAGGCATACCGAAAATTAGCGATCAAATATCACCCAGATAAAAATCCTGGAGATAAGGCCGCAGAAGATAACTTCAAAGAAGCTGCCGAAGCCTACGAAGTTTTAAGCAACCCAGAAAAACGTTCACAATACGATCGTTTCGGTCATCAGGCTGGCGGAGCTGGTTTTGGCGGTCAGGGTGGTTTCACCATGGACGATATCTTCTCTCAGTTTGGAGACATTTTTGGCAACCAAGGCGGCAGTCCGTTCGAAAGCTTTTTCGGTGGGCAGCAACGTCAAGGCGGCCAACAAAGAAATACCAATAGAGGATCGAATATCCGCATAAAAGTAAAACTGAGCTTAAACGAAATCTTAACGGGCGTTGAGAAGAAATTGAAGCTGAAAAAATATACTACTTGTGGAACCTGTAAAGGTTCTGGCGCAAAAGATTCGGCATCGTTCAAAACATGCGCAACCTGTAACGGAGCGGGCGTAGTGAGAAGAGTAACCCAGACCATTTTAGGTCAGATGGCAACTACTACCACCTGCCCTACTTGTAATGGCGAAGGAAAAAGCATCACCAGCAAATGTAATGTTTGCGCTGGCGAAGGCAGAATTTATATTGAAGATACCATTACGGTAAACATTCCTGCAGGCGTTGCAGAAGGCATGCAATTGAGCATTTCTGGCAAAGGAAATGCCGCACAAAGAGGGGGAGTTAATGGCGATTTAATTTTGGTAATCGAAGAAGAAGAACATGCATTTCTTAAAAGAGATGGCAACAACCTAATCTACGATTTGCCTATTTCTTATGCCGATGCCGTTTTAGGCGAAAGCGTGGAAGTGCCTACTTTAGAAGGAAAAGCCAAGATTAAGATTGAGCCGGGCACATCGCCAGGGAAAATTCTGAGACTTAGAGGCAAAGGCTTACCAAGTGTAAACGAATACGGAAAAGGCGATTTACTGATTCAAGTAAATATTCATGTTCCCGCTAAAGTAACCAAAGAAGAAGCAGATCTTTTACGCAAGATGCAGAGTTCTGAGAACTTTACGGTACAAAGTGGCACAAAAGCCAAAGGCTTTTTCGACCACATGAAAGATTACTTTTCGTAGGATTTAGTTCCTGCTTTTATACTTCCCGAAGATCGTTTTGAATTGCGTTGATGCGTGGTTGGGCTGGTTCTCGGGAAGTTTTGGTTTATTGGAACGGTGATTGCGCAATATCTGCGTCATCTGCGTTCCATTAATTTTGTAAAACCATTCCAATTTGAAAGTGTGAACAAAAAAATGTAAAATTGGAAAGCTAAGCTATATACCAACCACAAAAATGAAATATCCATCATCTTTTTTAACGACCGTGAGGTGCGTGCCGTTTGGAACGATGAATATGCTAAATGGTGGTTTAGTGTGCTGGATATAGTAGTTGTGTATTAAATGAAGAAGTCGATTACAGGAAAGCCAGGAACTTAAAGATTTTCAAATCATAACCTAAACAATAACTCGTAACTTGAAAGAAACACAAAATATAGAATGGAAAGCGTCTTGGCACAATGACTATTTCAAATGGATTTGCGGTTTTGCTAATGCTCAGGGTGGTACTTTGGTTATTGGCAAGGATGATGATGGCAATGTGAAGCACATCGAAAATGCAAAAAAACTTTTAGAAGATATTCCAAATCACTATTGTCCGATAAAAAATAAGGAGCAGCTCATCAGCCGCTCCCAATAGTTATGTAATTTTGAATTGCAAACAAAAACAACATAACATG
>DAIRTB010000405.1:0-2799 GCA_036804105.1 Bacteroidota bacterium
TGTTGATAAACTGCGGCTGAGTAACTGTTCCCAATCCTGGACCATCGTTTCCAGCTGAAAAAACAACTGCCATGCCAGCAGCAACTACTGTTTCCAGCATTTGCGAAACATAATTATTGCAAAAGGTAGTATCTACAGCTCCAGCTAATCCGTAAGAATTGTTGATAACATCTGGGATATCGTCTGTTGTTGCAAGGTTACCATCTGGGTTTAAAGCCCATTGAAAGCCATGGATAATTACTGTAAATGGCGTAAGATTCTGTGTAGTTAATGGATCCGATGCCATAAAAGTAGCATTAAATGCAGCTCCAATGGTGTCGTTGGTTTGAGGAGCTAATCCAACAATTGTTCCTGTAACGTGTGTTCCGTGGTTGCTCGGCTTATCGTATGGTTTAATTGCATCGAAACTCAACCAGCTTTGGGAAAGTGGTTTGTATGTTCCTTCGAAAGCGTTTATCAAAGCCGGAACTTCTGGCCAAACGCCTGTATCGATGGTGAGATTTTTTCTATTTCTACCCGTGTAACCTAAATTCCACATAAAACGAGCGTTGATGTTGGCTATTCCAGGTTCAATTCCGTTTACGCTTTCTGTTCCTTCTGGGATTGCTTGCATGGAAACGGGTTCTATAAACCGGACTAGTTTCTCGTTTTCAAGTTCAATTTTCTCTATCAATTGGCAGTTGCTTAATGCCTGTAAGCCACGTAGGTTGGTTTTTACAAGCGCCATATTTACCAACCAAAAGTGGGTTTGTAGGCTAATTTTAGTTTCACTTGTTTGATTATTTTCCAACCATGCGCCAAATATTGTAGAACTCGCATCTCTGGTGTTGTGCAATTCTTGAAGAAGTGTTTTGGTTCTCTCTCCAAGAGGTTGTGCTTTGAGTGTTTGGTCGTTTCGGAAGCTTTCTACATCAAACTGATTTTTGAAGAACAACAAAACGGAAACCTCAACTTCATCTGATTTGGTGAGGATTTCTGAGGCTTTGGCACTTAAAATTGGGTTTTGTGCTGAAAGATGAAACCACGAAATGCCGGCAATTATTAAAGAGAGGACAAATTTTTTCACAAGCAAGAAATTTTGCTTCAAGATAGCCAAATTTCATTTAAAGCGAAAATCTGGTGGTTGGATGCCACGTATATTTTTGTAGAGACGCACGGCCTTGCGTCTCTACATTTTGCGAATCCTCCAAATAAAAATAATTTTAATTGATCCGCAATTTTCTTTTAATCAGCCACCAATTCACGAATAGAACCTGGAAATTTAATGTTTCATGATTTTTTTAGAGGATTGGGTTTTTTGCAATTGTGAATGGGTTACCGTTGAAATTGCCTCCAAACTAAATCATGTTTATCCTTAAATCCTGTACATCCTGATTCAGACAATTGTATAGAGACGCACGGCCGTGCGTCTCTATACCTTGCGCCTATTTGAAAAAGACGCAAAATCTTGTGTCTCTACTGATACTCCATCAAAAATGCCTTGATAAATCCGTCGAGGTTGCCGTCTAAAACGCCTTGGGCATCGGAGGTTTCGAAACCGGTGCGGGCATCTTTTACCAATTTGTATGGATGCAAAACATAAGATCTAATTTGCGAACCCCACTCAATTTTCTTCTTGTTGCTTTCTACAGCATCTCGAACTTCGTTTTTCTTGCGGATTTCGAGTTCGTAAAGCTGAGACTTTAACATCTTCAAGGCTTTTTCTTTGTTCATTAACTGAGAGCGCTCTTGCTGACATTCGATAATGATTCCAGAAGGTGCATGTTTTAATCGAACGGCTGTTTCTACTTTGTTTACGTTCTGTCCACCTGCTCCGCCAGATCTAAAAGTATCCCAGCTAATATCTGATGGATTGATGTTGATTTCGATGGTATCATCTACCAAAGGATAGGCATAAACCGAGGCGAATGAGGTGTGGCGTTTGGCATTGGCATCGAATGGTGAGATGCGTACAAGACGATGTACTCCATTTTCTCCCTTTAAATAACCATAAGCAAATGGACCTTCAAACTCAAGGGAAACAGATTTTATGCCAGCCTCTTCCCCATCCTGAATGTCTATTTGTTTTACAATGAAGCCATTTTTCTCGCCCCACATAATGTACATCCGCATAATCATCTGCGCCCAATCTTGGCTTTCGGTACCGCCAGCACCAGAGTTAATGGAAACAACAGCGTTCATCTGATCTTCTTCGCCGCTGAGCATGTTTTTAAATTCCAGCTCTTCAAGGAAAGTGCTTACTTTTTTATATTGAGCCTCAACCTCTTCGTTGGTTACTTCGCCAAGTTCTAGGAATTCTTGGTAGAGTAGAAGTTCGTCGAAATTGGTTTTCAGTTCAGTGAAATCTGAAACCCACATTTTCTGGGCTTTAACTGATTTCAGGGTGTTTTCTGCAGCCTTTGCATCATCCCAAAAGCCTGGTACTGCCGACTGTTCGTCGACTTCTTTTATCTCGTCAATTTTTCTATCCAAGTCAAAGATACCTCCTTAGAGCATCAATCTTGTCTCTCAAGTCGGTTAACTGTTCGTTACGCATAATGCTGCGAAGGTAGGAAATTGAGATTAAAAGGGGCATTTTGAATTAAGAAACGATTTTAGTATTGAATTACTTCTCAATTAAAAAATAAGCGAAAATTGTATTTTGATTCCGAACCTGGGCAATATTTCATCAAATAGCCTTAAAATTTCTGCAGCCGCTAGTTTTACAAACGCAGCCGCTAGTTTTATAAACGCAGCCGCTAGTTTTACAAATGCAGTCGCTAATTTTATAAACGCAGTCGCTAGTTTTACAAATGCAGT
>DAIRTB010000406.1:0-2797 GCA_036804105.1 Bacteroidota bacterium
TTGGATAGTCATGTGTAAACAACCTGCAATTCTAGCACCCGCAAGTGGTTTAGCTTGGCCAAATTCTTCACGAAGTGACATTAAACCTGGCATTTCAGCTTCGGCTAAATTAATTTCTTTTCTACCCCAGTCGGCCAAGGTGATGTCTTTAACCTTGTACTTTACATTAGTCTCAATCATTTTTACTTTTTTTTCAAAAATTTTCACAAATATAGACTAATTTCCCTTGAAATTGTTTTAGATACATTAACTTAACAATCGAAACAGAAGCGATGAGATACTTAGGAATTTTAGTTTACCTGATAATTTTCCAACTTAATGGTGAGTTAGTTAGAGGGCAGAATCTAGCTCCTTGCGATGATTTAGATTACTGTTCATGGTCTAAACAACAAGTTTTAAAAATACAGAAAATTGAAAATCAAAACCTTGAAGGCGGCATTGATATTACGTTTACCAAGTTGGCACTTGAAATTGACCCCAACATACGGTTTGTTGATGGCATATTAACCACTGTTTATAAAAATACAAAAGAGAATAATTTAGTTTCCTTCGAGCTTGCAAATGAAATGCTTATTGATAGCCTATGGCTTAATGGAGGTTTAATTCAAAGCCCAGCAGTTTCGAGGCCTGGAGACAATACCTTTGCTTTTGCAACACCCAGCAACAATTTAGATCGAGTTGATACCCTAACCATAAAATATCGAGGCGTGCCACCAGAAACGCCTGGATTCGGCTCTTTTGTTCAAGAATTTCGGGGAAACGATAGTATTCCAATAATTTGGACATTAAGCCAACCTTATGGCGCAAGAGATTGGTGGCCTTGTAGACAAGTCTTGGGCGAAAAAATTGATTCAGTGGTTATTGAACTGTCAATCGCCAAACCTTATTTGGGAATTGCAAATGGAATGCTGACAAATAAAATTGAAGAGAACAACCGAACCATCTTCACCTACAAACATAATTATCCGATTCCTGCCTACTTAATTGCTTTTGCAGCTACCAACTACAGTTATTACGAGGAGTACGTTCCCTCAATTTATGGAGATTCAATAAAAATTGAAAACTATTTATATCCAGAAGATTCTGCACGCTTACGGCAAGATGGTGCAGATTATTTAACCCAACAGTTCGAAATATTTGAGGGCTACTTTGGACCCTATCCATTTAAAAAGGAGCGATATGGTCATGCACAATTCAGTTGGTTGGGTGGAATGGAACATACAACCATAAGTTTTATGTACGATTTCAATTTCGAGCTTATGGCACACGAGCTGGCACATTCTTGGTTTGGAGATGATGTTACATGTGCTAGTTGGGAAGACATTTGGCTTAACGAAGGTTTTGCAAATTGGATGGTTGGCCTTTGTTATGAACAACTTTTAGACAAATTCTATTGGCCACTTTGGAGAAAAAACAATTTGAATATAATTACCTCTTTACCAGGCGGTAGCGTTTTTGTGGAAGATACAAGCTCAGTTAGCAGAATATTTAGTAGCAGATTATCTTACAGAAAGGGCAGTTATGTGCTTCATATGTTGAGATGGTATTTGGGAGATTCCGTATTGTTTACTGGGTTAAGAAATTTTCTTAGTAATGAGGTTCATAACTATGGGTTTGCTAGAACCAGCGATTTAATTAAAGCCTTAGAGTTAGAGAGTGGAGAAAATCTAGATTGGTTTTTTGATCAATGGGTTTACAAAGAAGGCTTCCCAATTATAACCTCGAATTATTTGAAGGTAAAACCAAACGAAATCAACCTAAAAATTAAACAAAAGCCTTCGTTACCAAATCTTGATCCCTTTAAGCTTAAACTGCCGGTGCGTTTATATAGTGCCAATCGTTTAGATTATATAGATTTTGTTTTCGATTGGGAGGGATTAGATACGGTTCTGAATTTAAAAACAAGCTTTGAAATAGATTCGGTTGCCATAGACCCAGACCTTTGGTTAATAGCAAAAATTAATGAGGCGATAGCAGTTGAAGATAACTGTATAAAAGTTTATCCCAACCCTACACAAAACACAATCAAAATTTCGCTTTGTAATTTCTTGAACCCCAATATTGCACTAAGGCTTACCGATATTACAGGAAAGGTTTTGCTTGTTTCAAGCTCAGCCGCTGAAGAAAACGAATTTAGTATAGATTTAAGCACTTTAGAAAGTGGAATCTACTTTATAAATATAACAGACAATCTTACATCAATTCAAGAGAAGGTTATAAAAATCCCATAGGGTAATTTTGAACTTTTACCCAACTCGAATGCTTAAAGAATAAAAATAAAGAAATGGCTTATCCGGAATTTATGGTTGCGCCCATGCGCAAAGAATTAACAGACGAGGGTTTTACCCAATTAAATACAGCAGAAGAAGTTGTAAACTATCTGGAGCAGAGTTCAGATGAAACAGTACTTATGGTTGTGAATTCAGTTTGTGGCTGTGCAGCGGCAAATGCTAGACCAGGTGTTAAAATGGCAATTCAAAATGGCAAGAAACCAGTAAAACTTGCTACTGTTTTTGCAGGAATGGAAGTAGATGCTGTAGAAAAAGCAAGAGAATTTATGCTACCGTATCCACCATCGTCTCCAGCGATTGCTTTGTTCAAAAATGGGCAATTGGTACACATGCTTGAAAGACATATGATTGAAGGCCGCCCGGCACAAATGATTGCAGCTAATTTAGTGGATGCATTTGAGCAACATTGCTAAGCAGCACAAAAATTAAAGCAAAGGCTATTTGTATTTCAAATGGCCTTTTTTTATGGCTAAGAATTGTAAAAATATTGTCATAAAAGTTTAATT
>DAIRTB010000407.1:0-2767 GCA_036804105.1 Bacteroidota bacterium
GGAATTTGTTTTGCTCCACGGTATAACGCATCGGAAGTGATTACCATTTTTGCGCTTGCATCAATAATTCTATCAGACAAGGCATGGGCTGAAAATCCAGCAAAAACTACCGAATGTATAGCCCCAATTCTTGCACAAGCCAAGACCGAAATGGCCAATTCAGGAATCATGGGCATGTAAATGGCAACTCTGTCGCCTTTGCCAACCCCATTGTTTTTAAGAATATTGGCCATTTGGCAAACACGCTCGTGCAACTCTCTATAGGTTAGGCGAATAAACTTTTCTTTCGGATCGTTGGGCTCCCAAATTAGAGCAAGTTTATTGCCTCTAGTTTTGAGGTGACGGTCTAACGTATTCTCTGTAATGTTGAGTTTTCCATTGAGAAACCACTTGATGTTTGGCTCATCGAAATCCCATTCTAAGACCTTATCCCAGCGTTTTTTCCAGACGAAATTTTCGGCTAGGTTTTCCCAGAAACCTTCTGGATTTTCGATACTTGCAGCGTAAGCGGCATTGTAATCTGCTAAAGTTTTAATGTTGTTGTGCATACAATTTAAGGTTTAGGCAAATGCATTGCCAATTTTACGTTGTTTAAGTTTTTCGTGAATTTCGTTGAGAATGCTCGGATCGTCTATGGTTGATGGCACAGGGTGGTGTACACCATCGGCAATTAAGCGCATGGTTTTTCTAAGGGTTTTGCCAGATCTTGTTTTCGGCAACCTGTTTACCACCACCACATTGCGGAAATAGGCAACGGCACCAATCTTACCTCTGATTAAGGCAACCAATTCTGCTTCAATTTCCATTTCAGAGATTGGTGCATCGTTTTTCAATACTACAATGGCGAGTGGTCTTTGCCCACGGAGTTCATCTGCAATGCCAATAACTGCGCATTCAGCAATGTGTGGATTTGCGGCAACAAGCTCTTCCATTTCTGAAGTAGAAAGTCGGTGGCCAGCAACATTTATTACATCATCAATTCTTCCCATAATGAAAACGTATCCGTGCTCATCTATATAACCGCCATCACCCGTAACATAATGATTGGGAAAATGGGCTAAATACGATTGTTTAAATCGGGTATCGTCTTTCCAAAGTGTGGTGAGGCAGCCAGGTGGCAAAGGCAGTTTCACGGCAATATGGCCTTCTTGGTTGGGTAAAAGCGTTCTGCCTTCATCGTCTAAAATAACTAATTGATAACCCGGAACAGCCATTCCAGCAGAGCCCGCTTTGTTTGGGAATTGTTCAATGCCCATCATATTTGCTACCATCGGCCAGCCAGATTCGGTTTGCCACCAGTGGTCTATTACTGGAATATGGAGTTGTTGCTCGCACCATTGCATGGTGGCTTGATCGCATCTTTCGCCCGCAAGAAAAAGTGTTTTTAGGCTACCGATGTTGTGTTGCTTAATAAAATCGCCATCTGCATCTTCTTTCTTAATTGCCCTAATTGCGGTTGGAGCAGTAAAAAGAATGTTGATTTGATGCTCTGCAATCATTCGCCAAAAAGTGCCTGCATCAGGAGTTTTGATAGGTTTTCCTTCGAAAAGTATGGTGGTGCAACCTTGAATTAGCGGCGCATATACAATGTAGGAATGCCCAACCACCCAACCAACATCAGATGCCGCCCAGAAAACCTCTCCAGGATTGGCAGCATAAATTTTATCCATACTGTATTTTAATGCCACGCAGTAACCGCCTGTATCTCGCACAATGCCTTTCGGTTTTCCGGTTGTGCCAGAAGTGTAGAGAATATACAGCGGGTGATTTGCCTCCACCGGAACGCAGCCCGCAGGAATTGCATCGGCCACAAGTTCTTGGTAGCTCAATTCGTTTTCGTTTGTAAGAACAGCCTCTAACATGCTGCGTTGATAAAAGATTATGTTTTGCGGTTTATGATCTGCTTCTTCTAAAGCCTGATCTACAAGCGGTTTGTAAGGCAGAATGGAGGTGAATTCAATTCCGCAAGAAGCCGAGAGGATTACTTTTGGGGTTGCATCGTTTATTCTGATGGCTAACTCGTGCGGCGCAAATCCACCGAAAACCACCGAATGAACGGCTCCAATTCTTGCGCAAGCCAACATGGCAAAAACCGCTTGTGGAATCATGGGCATGTAAATTACCAAACGATCGCCTTTTTCTACACCGAGTTTTCTGAGTGCACCAGCAAGAAGTTCTACCTCATTTTTAAGTTGTAAATAGGTGTAAGATTCTTTAGTTCCAGAAACGGGAGAATCGTAAATTAAGGCTTTTTGATCGCCTCTGCCTTGCATAATGTGGAAATCTATGGCAAGAAAAGAAGCGTTTAAGGTGCCATCTTCAAACCAAAGATTTAAGCCTTTGGCATTTTGGGTAATGGCCTTACTTGGTTTATTGTACCATTGGATTTTGTTTGCCTGAGATAACCAGAATGCTTCTGGGTTTTCTATGCTTGAGGCATATTCTTCGGCAAGTTTTCCATTGGATTTGTAAGCTGTGTTTGTCATTTTTGGTTAGGATTCTGGGTTAATGATTTAATTTTTTCAGTTAAAACCCGTGTAGAAAAGGGTTTGGTGATGTAGAAATCTGCTCCAAGAATTAATCCTTTTTCAATGTCAGACTCCTTACTTTTCGCACTTAAAAATATAATTTTTGCATGTGCGGTTTTTGGATTTTGCTTTATGCGTTCGCAGACTTCGTATCCATCAACATCGGGCATCATAATGTCTAGCACCACTACATGAGGGAGTTCACGAGAAACTATTTCCAGCGCTTCTGTGCCGTTTCG
>DAIRTB010000408.1:0-2766 GCA_036804105.1 Bacteroidota bacterium
GTAGCTAAGTCGATTACAAGTTCTGGTTTATATTTCTCTCCGTAGGTAAGCGCATCTGCCAATATTAAGCGGCCTTCTGCATCTGTATTTAAAACCTCTACGCTCATGCCATTGTGCATGGTTATAATATCGCCAGGAGCATACGCATTTTGTGAAGGCCTGTTGTCGGTTGCTGGCACCAACGCCACAATATGTAGGGGCAGCTTGTTTTTTGCCGCCACATACATAAAAGCACCAACCGCCGCAGCGCCCGCCATATCGCATTTCATTTCGTCCATGCTTCCAGCGGTAGGTTTCAAGCTAAGGCCACCTGTATCGTAAACAACGCCTTTTCCAACCAATAAATACGGTTGCTTGTTTTGCGCATTTTCTGGCTTCCACTCCATTATAGAAAAAGTTGGAGGGGTTAAACTGCCTTTGTTTACGGCTAATAATCCGCCCATTTTAAGGCTTTCTATTTTCTTTTTATGAAGGATTTCGATTTCGAAACCAGCCTCCTTGCTCATTTTCTTAAACTCATCCGCAAGTTGAAGCGCATTTAAATGCGATTGTGGCTCGTTTACTAAATCTCTAGCGATAAAAACGCCTTCAGCTAAGTTTTCTAACTCATCAATTGCCTCTGATGAAATATTTTCTGCCATCAAAACCACTTTTTCTAAATTGGCAGGTTTAACCTCTTTAGTTTTATGTTTAACAAATCGGTACGATGCTAGCAACAATCCCTCAGTGAATGCGAGCGTATTTTCAGTTGAGTCTAACAAAGAAACTACCGCTAGCTGATCTACTTTTTTCTGCTCTGCGAAAGCATAAATCTCTGCGCCAATAGCTCTGTAAGATTCTACAATTGAGGTATTTACTGTTGCTTTGCTTGCATTCTTAACTACCAGAAACCATTCTGAGTAACGATTAATTAAAACTTTGGTTTCTTCTGCTGCGATGCGTTCTTGAACATAATTTATCTCAACGTCAGTAAGATGATTTTGCAAAGGTGCATCTGCTCCGTTAATTAGGATTACAGTATGCTTAATGCCCGATGCTTTTGCTTTTATCTTTATTTTTAACATGCTTTCTATTCAAAAATTTCCCAAAAATAGGAACTTTGGGCTAACTTGTGCCATTCTCTTTTTTATGAACTTAGACAAGGTACGGCCAAAAAAAGCCTTGGGGCAACATTTTCTTACCGACGAAAACACGGCTAGAAAGATAAGCGAAACCCTAACCTCTTACGGCAATTACAAGAAGGTGTTGGAAGTTGGTCCAGGCATGGGCGTGCTAACCAAATACTTGTTGAAAAACCCTGCCTTCGAAACTTTTGTGGCAGAGATTGATGGCGAATCTGTAACCTATTTAAAGGAAGCCTATCCTGCACTTTCACCCAATATTATTGAGGGCGATTTCCTGAAATTCGACCTAGAAAAGCAGTTTCCAGAGCCTTTCGCCATTATTGGGAACTATCCGTACAATATTTCGTCTCAGATTGTTTTCAGGATTTTAGAATACCGAAACCTCATTCCGGAAGCAACGGGAATGTTTCAAAAGGAAGTAGCGCAGCGCATTGCAGAAAAGCCAGGCTCTAAGGTTTATGGCATTTTAAGTGCTTTAACTCAAGCGTTTTATAAGGTAGAATATCTATTTACAGTTAACGAAGGCGTTTTCAATCCGCCACCAAAAGTAAAATCTGGAGTTATAAGGTTGCAAAGATTAGAAACGCCACCCGATTGCAACCACAAACTGTTGTTTCATGTGGTAAAAACGTCATTTAATCAACGTAGAAAGATGCTATCGAATAGCCTGAAAGGTTTAGTAAATGGCGAAACCGAGGTTTTAGGCAAATACAAGGATCAAAGGCCAGAGCAGTTATCGCCAACAGAATTTGTAGAGATTTGCAATATGATTACCCCCATCATCACTCAAAAATTTTAGCATACATTGAGTAGCACAATGCCAGAAAAAGTGTACAAAGTTTTAATTATAGACGATTTACATCCTGCTTTTCAGGAGCGTTTGGCACAAACCCAAGCTTTCGAGGTGGTGTATCAACCCAATTTTACCGAAGCAGATTTGGCAGCAGATCTTTCTTGGGTAGAGATTCTGGTAGTTAGAAGTAAGTTTTTTTTTACGGATGATGTTCTGAGCAATTTCCCCAACCTACGCATTATTTGCCGAGCAGGCGCTGGTATGGACAACATCGATTTATCGGCTGCTCAAGCGAGGAATATCGAAATCTTGAATGCTCCCGAAGGAAACCGAGATGCAGTTGCCGAACATGTTTTGGGTATGTTGCTGAATATGTGCAATAAAATGCAATCGGCACAGGCGCATATTCTTCAGAAAGAATGGCTGCGAGAACAACATCGAGGTAGAGAAATCAGCAGTTTAACCATTGGGTTGATTGGATTAGGAAATAATGGATATGCCACCGCAAAGTTGTTGCTGGCTTTGGGCGCAAAAGTTATGGCTTACGATAAGTATCTAATCGATTGGCCAAACCCCGCAATTGAAAAAGTAGCGCTAGAAACCCTACAAGCAAATGTCGATGTAATAAGCCTGCATATTCCCTTAACCACAGAAACAAGGCAAATGGTGAACCAAGAGTTCTGGGAAAAAGTCTCGAAACCTACTTATTTCATTAATGCAGCACGTGGCGAAATTGTAGATACTTCAGCATTAAATGCCGCTCTAGAATCTGGAAAAGTTCTTGCCGCCGCACTAGATGTTCTCCACAACGAAAAACCCCAAACCTGGGATTCTGCCACACAAGTATTC
>DAIRTB010000409.1:0-2753 GCA_036804105.1 Bacteroidota bacterium
TTGGCCATAATGTTTTTGGGGTGAAGGGCTTCAATCAAATGCTTAAGGGCGGTAGGTTTATCTGGTATTATTGGACGCAAGCCAAGGAAGCAGAATGGATTAAAAATCCGCAAGGGTGGGAGTTTAATGGAGTGATATCAGCCTACCAATATTTAAGCAAATATTGTTTGGTAAAACGAAGCGTTTTCAAGCCAACCGGACGTTTAGAATGGCATATTGACGATGAAATTACAGGCTTAGATAACAAAACATATGTTCAGAACTGGCTGATTAACAATCATTCATCTTTCAAAGTAATGGTAGTAAATGAGCAGTCTCCGCCGGTTTCAGAAACAGCCTATGTATCTAATCTTTATGGCACTAAAACAGAAGTTGAGCGCATCTATTTTGAGAATACGCACGGAAAAACATCGTCTATAATAAAAATAGAAAAAGCTAGCTAGCCAAAACGCATTGTTTTGGCAGGACTAATCTTGTTTATGAAATAAGAGGGAATCAACAATATTAAAAAGCAAGCTACAAAAGTGCCAATGTTAAGTAAAATTACACTTTGTACGCTAATGGACAGCGGAACTTGAGATACGTAATACATTTGCTCATCGAGTTTTATGAGTCCGAAACGTTCTTGGATTTGATAAAAGGTAAACCCTAATCCGTTTCCAATTAGCATTCCTATGCCAATAATGTATGCGCCGTACCAAAGAAAAATCTGCCTGATTCTTGCGCTTGATAACCCCAAGGTTTTGAGTAATCCAATCATGGCGGTTCGTTCCATTATCAGAATTAGCAAAGCTGAAATGATGTTGATTCCTGCTACCAAAAGCATAATAATGATAACTACTCGCTCATTTAAATCGAACAATTCTAACCAAACAAATAGTTGCGGATACAAATCCGAAAGACTATAAATTTCCCATTCTACCGGACTTAGATTCCGAATATCTTCAAGTTTGTCGGCTTTACGTTTTTCTTTTTCTGAAAATCGAAGCTCGTAACCACCCACTTGAGCGCTATCCCAAGCATTTAGCCGTTGAATATGTTGAAGGTCTGCAATAACAATTGGCCTACCATATTCTTGTTCCAAACCGGTATTGAAAACCCCCGAAATATTGAAAGTTCTAATTCTTGGTGGCTCTTGCACAAAATACACCCAAAGTTTATCTCCCGTTTTTAAAATTAGCTTGCTAGCTAAAGATTTAGAAATTAGAATTTCGTTGCTAATGCTATCTCCATTGTATTTTGGTATTTTACCATCGAGAAGATTTTTTTCAAGGAAAGTTAAATCGTACTGCTCGTCAATTCCTTTTAAGGTTATTCCTTCAAACGCATCCTCGGTCTTTGCAACAGCCGATTTTAGCACAAACGGCGAGACACTTTTTAGGCCTGATTCTTGCAACCATGCATCCTCAAGAAGCAAATCTCGATTAATTGATTTATTTTCGACATCGTTTTCGTAACTCAATGGCAAAACTTGTGCATCGCCCCAAAATCCAAAAACCTTATTCGGAATTACTTTTTGGAATCCGCTTACAATGGAGATGGTTAGCAACATCACCAAAAGACCAACGCCAATACCTGCAATGGCAATGCGAACAATTAGTTTCGAAAACTTTTGCTCCTTGCCAAAAGCCAATTTTTTAAAGATAAAAAAGGATAAATTCAATATGAAATCAATTTTGTTCAAAATTATGCTATTTCTCGGGCTTCAGGCCAATGCGCAAGAAATAATTACTGGCGCAGATCAATTGTCTACCGTTTTAAAGGAAATTCGTGGTAGGGAAGTGGCATTGATGGTAAACCAAACATCGGTGGTTATGAACAGCCACTTAGTAGATACTTTGCTAAACATGGGCGTTGATATCAAGGTAATTTTTGCTCCAGAACACGGTTTTAGAGGCGAGGCCGAAGCTGGAGAAAAAGTTCAATCTGGAACTGATGCCAAAACAGGACTGAAAGTTGAATCGCTTTATGGTGCTAAGAAAAAGCCAACAGCTGCTGATTTACAAGGAGTTGGTCTGATTATTTTCGATATTCAAGATGTTGGCGCACGATTTTACACCTATGTTTCAAGCCTTCATTATTTAATGGAAGCTGCGGCAGAAAACAAGATTCCGATTCTGGTTTTAGATAGGCCAAATCCGAATGGTCATTATGTGGATGGTCCAGTTTTAGATAGTGGGCACAGCTCTTTTGTTGGCATGCATCCAGTACCAGTGGTTCACGGACTAACTTTGGGCGAATTTGCTCAATTAATTAACGGAGCAGGATGGTTGAAAAACGGGTTAAAAGCAGATTTGAAAGTAATTCCTGTATTGAACTACAACAAAAGTATGGTTTACAATTTACCCATTCCGCCATCGCCCAACTTGCCCAACATGCGAGCAGTTTATATGTACCCAACCTTATGTTTTTTCGAAGGAACACCGCTTAGCATGGGCAGAGGTACAGATTTTCCTTTTCAGGTAGTGGGTTTCCCGGATGCAACCATCGGAAATTATCGTTTTAAACCAGAAGCAAGAAAAGGGTTTGCTATGAATCCGCCGTACAAAGATCAGTGGTGCAATGGAATTACCTTTGCCAGAACATCAGACGAAGTGCTTAGAAATAAGGCGCAAATAGATTTAGATTTGATTATTTCGTGCTACAACGATTATTCTCAAAAAGATAAGTTCTTTACTAAATTCTTCACACTTTTAGCGGGGAATAAATTTTTAGAGCAGCAAATAAAAGCTGGGAAATCGGCTCAAGAAATT
>DAIRTB010000410.1:0-2171 GCA_036804105.1 Bacteroidota bacterium
TACCGTTAATGCGGATAGCCTTGCAAAAATTGGCTCAAATCACAATTATGTTTTACTTGATTCTAGAGATTTAGTAGAATACAACATCAGCCACCTGCCCAATGCAATCAGAGTTGGCTACGACGATTTTGCACCTGAGCGCATCAATCAACCCAAAAATACACCCATTCTTGTGTATTGCACTGTTGGCTACCGAAGCGAAAAAATTGGCGAAAAACTTCAAGCTCTCGGTTACACCAATGTTAAAAACCTCTATGGCGGCATTGTAGCGTATAAAAACGCTGGTGGAATCGTAATAGACAACGATGACATGGAAACTCAAAAAGTGCATTGTTACAGCAAAAGTTGGAGCGTGTGGCTGGATAAAGGTGTAAGAGTTTATTAACTAGGAATACCTAAAGAATTTTTTTTCATTTTTCAGCTTTGCCCTATTTTAGTTCAAAGTCTGAATTAAATGTTTAAGAGTTAATAATTCTTGTGACTCTATTCCTTAGCAGATGGTCTGCAAGAACCAAAGCAGCCATCGCTTCTACTATGGGTATCGCACGGGGAACAACGCATGGGTCGTGACGTCCTTTTGCACTTAAAGTAGTGCTTTCTCCAGAAGTGGTAACCGTCTGTTGCTCAAGTGCTATGGTGGCAACTGGTTTAAAAGCTACTCTGAAATAGATTTGCTCTCCGTTGGAGATTCCTCCTAAAACACCGCCAGAATTATTGGAGGTGGTTCTGATATCTGATTGATCTACTGAAAACGCATCGTTCATTTCGGTGCCAAAACCTTTGGCTGCGGCAAAACCAGAACCAATTTCGAAACCTTTTGTAGCATTAATGCTCAGCATGGCTTTTGCTAAATCTGCTTCTAGCCGATCGAAAACAGGTTCTCCTAAACCTACAGGAACATGATTTATTTCGCATGTTATTACGCCACCAGTTGAATCGCCTTTTTCTTTTAATTCTGAAATAAGGTTTTCCATTTCTTGGGCAATTGCTTTATTCGGACAACGCACCAAATTTTGCTCAATTTCTTGGTAATCGATTTCTGCATTTCTCGGCAATTCAATTGGTCCTACGGAACTTACATAAGCTCGAACTTGAATGCCGAAATGTGCTAAGAGTTGCTGCGCAACAGCTCCAGCCGCTACACGAGCTGCGGTTTCTCTTGCGCTACTTCTACCGCCACCACGGTAATCTCGAATGCCATACTTCTCTTGGTAGGTGTAATCTGCATGAGAAGGCCGATAAAGGTCTTTCATATTACCATAATCTGCACTTTTTTGATCTTTATTGCGGATGAAAAGCGCAATGGGAACACCTGTGGTTTGATCTTCGAAAATACCAGAGAGGATCTCAACTTCGTCTGATTCTTTACGATCTGTTGTAATTGCAGATTGCCCTGGCTTTCTGCGATTTAACTGCTCTTGAATATGCTCTTTTTTGAGCGACAATCCAGCAGGACAGCCGTCTATTACTACCCCAATTCCTACACCGTGCGACTCGCCAAAGGTGGTTATTTTAAATAATGTTCCGAAAGAATTACCTGCGCCCATCTTGTTGTTGTAAAAGTACTGAAAAATAATTCGGGTAAGATTTTGCCACCACTTCAGGGTTTTCAATATTCACTTTACCTAAAAATGGCAAAATTGCAGCGAAAGCCATCGCCATTCTGTGGTCGCCCCAGGTTGAAATACTTACTGTATTTTCTGGCAATTGCATGGTTGGAATTATCCTAATTTCATCATCCGAAAAAGAAAGAAATGCGCCAATCTTTTGCAATTCCTGTTTCATAGCCTCAATGCGATCTGATTCCTTAAACCTAAGATGGTGTAATCCGCTGAAAGTTGATTCTTGTGGCAATGTTGCGGAGAAAGTTGCCATAACTGGAAACAAATCGGGCGTACTGCTTAAGTCTAAATTGAATCCTGAAGTAATCTTTCTTCCAGTTTTGGAAACTAATATCCCATCGTTTATTTGTCGGTATTCAAAAGGAAAGAATTGCATAATTTGTGCGTCACCTTGAGAAGTTTCCATTTTCAATCCTCTTAAAAGCATTTGTTCTTGAGGTACAAAATAGAAGTATGGAAACCAAAAAGCAGCCGAAGACCAATCGCTTTCCACTTGAAAAATTACAGGATTTGAAATATTCAAATGCGCTATTTGAACAGTTTGGTTGG
>DAIRTB010000410.1:2181-2744 GCA_036804105.1 Bacteroidota bacterium
CGGTCATCCCCAGAGGCAATAGCTTGCAGCGTTGTTTGGTTGGTTCTAATTACACTTCCGCCAATTTCTTTTATTATGGATGATGTGAGGTCGATATACGATTCTGACACCACCTTTCCAACCAAGTTCAGTTTTAGACCTTTAGGCAGCTTTGTTCCCAACATCATCAAAGCCGAAATAAATTGCGAACTAATATTGGCATCTACATTCACCTCCTCCTTAAAATCAACACAAGGATAAATTTTTAAAGGAGGAAAACCCTCCTGTTTAGGATATTCTATTTTACAACCCAAACTTCTGAGCGCTTCCACCAAAGGGGCTATCGGCCTTTGATGCATTCTTTCTGAACCCTCCAAGGTTATTGGAATTTTTGAAAGCACCAAAATGGCAGTAAGAAACCGGAATGCAGTTCCTGCATCCCCAGCGTTGATGACGGTTTCACCTTGGTTGATTTCAGCTAAGCATTTTTGCAAAACTTTTATATCATCAGAATCTGAATCGAAGTTTAATTTAAGATTCGGATGGAGCTGTTGCAGAACCAAGGCTCTATTTGCAATACTCTT
>DAIRTB010000411.1:0-2740 GCA_036804105.1 Bacteroidota bacterium
ATCGCTCGTATTTTCTCCCCAACCAATTCCTTGAGGCGGGTTATTTGGGTTGCTCGGATTTTGAGCTGTGTTGTCGTAAGATGCAAAGGCATGTACATTACTTCCAGCTGGAATTTTAATTAAATTTCTCGGGAAATACATGCCTTGCCAATTGAAATCCCATTCTGGAATTTTGATAATTTTAATGGTGTCGTTTTGTGGGGTAACTGCGTACACTTCCCATGATTTTCCTATTAAATGCATGTGCGGCAAAACATTTACTAGAGTTACCGTTTGATTTACTTGAAAAACACCGTGAAAATTTTTAACTGTATTTGCTGGAATGAAGAAGGGTCCGTTTATTAGGTCTACTGGATTTATGGGATATGAATAAAGATTGCGCTGAACCTGATTATTGTTATCAAAAAAGATATTGATGCTAGAAGAATCTGTCTCTTGAACATTTGACGGTGCATAATGCATTTGCACTAAAAGTTTCGAGTTTTTCCATAAAGTTCTACCAATATTACTTGGGAAAAAGCGAGGTTGAGTTCCAGGCGCCCAAGTGTACCAGTTGTCTTCGTTGGGTTGGAAGCCAAAACCGCCGAAACTTGAGTAACCATATCTTGGATCTTGTAAGTCTCTAACATTTCCTCTGTTGGTAGTGTCTATTGCTATAATCGCATGGTGAGCAATACTTTTATTGCCCGGCCTAAATTCTATGGCTTTTACTTTTTTATTTTGAGTTAATCCTGTTGGTAAAACAAATACTTGGTACTGATCCTGATTATTGCCAAAATGCACAAATGGTTGTGCAAAAGAAACCACTAAATCTGGTGTGCCCAATTGAGATCCACTTGGAAAACTTGGTAGAGGAGGGGCAAGCGCAGGATTTCCCTGCGGAACTCCGGCAGCAACCCAATCTTGTATGGTTTGAATTTCTGCTGCGGATAAAATTCTTTCGTCAAGAAATCTGCTGTAATCTTTGTCCGCCTTCCATGGTGGCATGTAGCCGGTTTGAGTTACAAAACCAATCATACTGGCATAGGCAGAAACTTCTTGGTAATTGGTAAACGGCATTGGCCCAATCTCACCTGGCCTGTGGCAGCTGGTACATTTGCTGTAAATAATGCTTGCAACATTTTCGCTAAAGTTAACTTGGGCAGTTAAGTTTAGGGCTAAAAAGGAAGCAAAGATTAGAGAAAATAAAAGTTTCTTCATCGTTTTATTGTTGAATTATGCAACCAACGGCGGCCATGTTTTGGTAAGCCAAGGGCTGTTTATTTTTTAGTGCTTTTAAATTATCGTAAAGTTGAAATTGGGTTACTACTGTTCTTCGTTTACCAATTTTGGCGTAAGAATTATCCATAAGTCCTTGGTAAACAATCTCATCTTTATCGTTTACAATAAAAACTTCTGGGGTAATGGTTGCACCCAATTTTCGAGTCAGGGTTAGATCGGTATCTAATTTATGGGTAAGATTTAAACCATACTTTTTTTGGAAATCAGCTACTTTTTGGTCTGTGCTAAGTTTCGATGGAAAAACTAAAGTAAATTCTGCAAAATCAGAAAACTCAGATACATTCCTTTTTAATTCCTTTACCTGATATTGGCAAATTGGACATGTTTCGGAGAAGAATACATACACTTTATAGGCCTGTTGCGCACCAACAAACTGAAAGCAGAGTAAAGAAACAAGAGATAATAAGGTGCGCATTTTAAAGTTTCAGAAGTTCGAATATACTTTTTAAAATTGAGACTTTTACCTTTTAAAGTGGTTTAACAGGGTTTGTTTATATTTTTCTTGGTTATTTCACCTTGAAATTCTAAATTTCAGCCTAAACAATCCAAAAAATGGAGAAATCAACACAAGTTGTCTGGATTACTGGCGCTTCATCGGGTATTGGAAAGGAGTTGGCCATTCAATATGCTAGCAAAGGAGCAACAGTTGCACTTGCTGCAAGAAGGCAGGATTTGATGGAAAACATCGTGCAGAACATCACCCAAAAAGGAGGAAAAGCCATGGCATTTTATTGCGATGTGGTGGATGAAAGCAGCATTAAAAATTGCGTGGATGCTATTATTTCCACTTTTGGTAGATTAGATATTGCCATTGCAAATGCTGGTTACGGTGTCTCTGGCGGAATTACTCAACTATCGGCGGCAGATTGGGACAGACAGCTTTCTGGAAATGTGATTGGGTTGGCGCTCACAGCGAAATATGCTATTCCACATTTGCAAAAAACGCAAGGTCGTTTGGTTTTAATGGGAAGTGTGGCCGCTTTTGTGCCCAATCCTTTTATTGGAGCTTATGGCGCTTCGAAAGCTGCCGTTCACAATATTGGGGAGTCTTTGCAGCTGGAGCTCAAGGGTACTGGAGTTAGCTGCACAACCGTACATCCCGGTTTTGTGGAGAGCGAAATTACCCGTGTAGATAATACTGGAGCGTATCATCCAGAAAGAAAAGATCCGAGACCTAAGAACTTAATGTGGCCAACCGAAAAAGCGGCCAAGGTTATTATAAAAGCCGTGGAGCGTAGAAAGAAGGTTTTTGTGTTCACCAATCATGGCAAGTTTGCAGTTTTTCTGGGTAGATTTTTCCCTTCTATCGCTCGTTTAGCGGTTGGAAAAACCATGTTCAAACCAGAATAGGATTTCTTCTTTTTGAAGGATGTTTTACTTGTATTCATTCGTTATTAACAAAAAATAGCTGGTTAGCTATTTTTTATAAATTATGTGTGAAACTGAATATTGCTTTTCC
>DAIRTB010000412.1:0-2731 GCA_036804105.1 Bacteroidota bacterium
TTAATGAAATTGTAGCGCATAAACCCTAGTAAAGCACCAACATAGGCAAGGCATAGTATAAAAAACAACTGGTCTTCCATTTTATAAAACCAAAAGGCATAGGTGCTTAAAACGATAATTCCTATTCCCGATGAAAGGCCATTAATACCATCTATTAAATTAAAGGCATTGGTAACGAGTAGTAAAACAAAAATGGAGAAAGCTACACTGAACCAAAAACTTAAATCGTGAATGCCAAATAATCCATAGAAATTTTCTATTCTGATTTTACCCTGAAAAACAACAATGCAAACTGCCGCCAATTGCCCCAGCATTTTTTTAGAAGCTGTAAGCGGAAATAAATCGTCTTTAATGCCTATAACAAATAATATAATTAAGGCAGAAAGTATGCTATTAAATTGTGGAAAACTCAACCCTTCAGAAAAAAATACAAAGGGCAAAATAAACCCACCAAATATGGCAATTCCGCCTAAGGTAGGAATTCTAGTGGTGTGCTCTTTTCTACCATTTGGCTCGTCGTACAGCTTTTTAATCTTTGCAAGATTTATAATTGCAGGGACGGCAAACCACGAAATGGCCAAGGCACTCAATAAAGCATAAAAGCCTTTAATCAAGATATTTCATTTATTTGAGCAAAAATAAGCGGATTAACCATTAGTTCATTTTTTTTTCTTTTTCTATGTTTTAAAGTATTGAATCTCTTTACTTTTCTTGGTTTATTTTTGGTGTTTTATTTGGAGTAAAAGAAATTAGTCGCAAAAAAGATGCTTCGTTTTTGCAGTTCGGAAGAATAAGTTTTTTTAGCTGTTATGCCTATATTTGCATACAAAATGATTCAGCAAAACCCATTTCCCTTCTATTTTCAAAAAAATAGTAAGAAGAATTTTAAGTTTGCTACAGTTGCAAGTTGGGTTACATGTATCTACGAAGTGTTGTCTTTATCTCATGTTTAGGATCGTTTAAAGGACTAAGATGCAAATAGAATTATCTATTGTTATTGTTAGTTACAACAGTTGGGGTGATTTAAAGATCTGTCTGCCAAGCATTTACAACAACCCTCCTGCGTGCACTTTCGAAATAATTTTAGTTGACAACAATTCAGACGATCTAACAGCAGATTATATTGCAGTTCAATATCCTGAAGTTAAAATCATTCAAAGTGCTGAGAATTTAGGTTTTGCAAAAGCCAATAATCTTGGTGTGAGCAAAGCTCTAGGTAAACATTTATTTTTTTTGAATCCAGATACCGAAGTATTGCCAAACGCAATTACCAACCTGTTTCAATTTTATCGAGAAAATACAAGTTTGAATATCGGAATTATTGGTCCGGAGCAGTTAAACTGGGATGGAACAATTGGGAATTCTGCTGGGAATTTTCCCAAATTATGGCAACCATTTTTAGAATTGCTGCCCGCAAAATTTTATAGCAATAAGTTAAGAGCTAAACAAGTAGGGAACCAACTCCTAGAAGTAGATTATGTGGCTGGTTCTGCCATGTTATGCAGCAAATCTACTTTCGATAAAATTGGGGGCTTCGATACCTCTTTTTTTCTGTATTACGAAGAAACTGAACTTCAACATCGTTTGCAAGTTGCTGGCTATAAACAGTTTGTATTTATGGGAGCGCAAATAAAGCACCGCTGCGGCACTACCAATCATTTGGTTTCTAAAGAGAAAATCCTTCATTTCGAAGGTGGAAGGGTAAATTACTACCGATTAGTATTTGGCAAAAGTGGAGAACGTATTTGTAGAATAGCCTTAAGTTTATTTTATCTTTCTAGAAGTTTATTGCCAAGAAAGCGGTATTATTGGGAAGCATGGAAACAAATATAAATCCTTTCTTTTCGGTGGTTGTTCCGCTTTATAACAAGGCAGCTCATGTAAAGCTTTGCCTCAATTCCATTCTTAATCAGAAGTTTACAGATTTCGAAATAATTGTGGTAAACGATGGCTCTACAGATAATTCGCTCAATATGGTGCTGAGTATGAGCAATCCAAAAATTCGAGTAATCGACAAAAAGAACGAAGGTGTTTCCTCAGCAAGAAATGTAGGTATTAGAGAGGCAAAAGGAAAGTTTATTGCTTTTCTAGATGCCGACGATTATTGGCTTCCTGATTTTTTAACAGAGATACGTCTCTTGCATAATCTAGAGCCAAGCGCAGTAATTTTAGGCACGAACTATTATTTTGAGGAGGATGGTAAGTTAAGCACACCAAAGCATCCTCAATTAAAAGTAAAAAATGGGGTTTTGCTTAATTATTTTGAGGTTGTTGCAAAAGGAGATATGGTTTTCACGGCATCAAGTTGTGCAATTCTTAATTCCGTTTTTCTTACTGAGCAAGGATTTCCTTTTGGCGAAACCATTGGCGAAGATCAGGATGTTTGGGCCAGATTAGCGCTTAATTATTCGCAAGGGTTTAGTACAAAAAACTTAGCTGTTTATACGCAAGATGCTTTTAATCAGGCCACTAAGAAAACTGTTTCCGAGATTCAGTGGCCATTTTTAAACAGAATTTGGCTTAAAGCAAAGGAACAAAATCTGCCAAAAGATGTGCTTTTTTGGGTGGAAAAATACTTAGCAAGGCAGGCAATTGGTCAGGCATCGCAACTTATTGTTGCAGGAAAACAAAAGGCTGGTAGAAAATTATTGGCGCATCCTGTTTGTCGTTTCTATGCTTTCAGGTTTTGGGTTTGGAAGATTTTGTCGTACATGCCCATTTTCATCATCAA
>DAIRTB010000413.1:0-2731 GCA_036804105.1 Bacteroidota bacterium
CATCATCCCCAAAACCAGATAAACGCAAACGTACAATTCCAGGTCTTGGTAAATAGGCCAACTTGATGTGTTTTGGCAACTCATCTTCTAAATCTGCTATGGTTTCTGCAAGTTTACTCTCTACTATTCCTGCCGTCATAATGGTTTGGTGGAAAATCTGCGGTCGTTCAAAATGCGCTTCTATCTTGGGAATGAGATACTTAGAAACCATCCGCTTCATTTCATACGGAACGCCTGGCATAGAAACCAGCACCTTGCCGTTTTGCTCAAACCACATGCCCGAAGCAGTTCCGAGCTCGTTTATTATTACCGTGCAAGCTTTGGGAATATCAGCTTGAGATCTATTTGCTTCGCTCATTACTCTACCTCGACTTTCGAAATAAACACGCATTCTGTCTTCAACCTCGTGGTCGGTTTCCAAATACGTACTAAAAAAGGTACAGAGGCAATGTTTGGTAATGTCGTCTTTGGTTGGACCAAGTCCGCCAGTTACCAAAACTAAATCGGCACGAGATAAAGACTCTGCGAAAGCTGCGAGAATTTCGGATTCAGAGTCTGAAACTGAGACGATTCTATTTATTTTTATACCGATTCTATTGAACTCTACCCCCATCCAAGCCGAGTTGGTATCAACTATTTGGCCGATAAGAATTTCATCGCCAATGGTAATTATTTCTGCTATCATAACTAAATAATCAAAGCTAGGGGCATTTTTTGTTTTTCGGTATAAAATTTGAACCTTTACACTAAAATTTTACAACATGAGAATTAATATTATTTTACTTACAGGATTATTATTTTTAGGATCCTGCTCCGCATTGCAAAATTCAGGAATTAAATTTCCAGATATGAGTACGCTTCCACCCACAGAAGGTGAAGTTGCCAGCGGATTAAAACAAGCACTTGAATATGGTGCAAACTTTGCATCTAACAATGCATCTGCAACCGATGGATTTTTTAAGAACCCAGCCATAAAAATTCCATTCCCTCCAGAAGTTCAAAGAGCCGAAAAAACACTTAGAGACCTAGGATTCAATAAATTAACCGACGATTTTATTCTCAGCATTAACCGTGGAGCAGAACAAGCTGCAAGACAAGCAGGTCCGATTTTTGTGAATGCAATTCGCCAAATGACCATAAACGATGCTTGGAATATTTTAAGAGGCGAGCAAAATGCAGCTACTGAATTTCTAAAGAGAACCACCACAGCGGAGTTAACCAACAAGTTCAAGCCTGTAATTACCACTTCTTTGAATAACGTAAACGCTACCAAATATTGGGGCGATATTACCACCAATTATAATAAAATCCCTTTCGTAACCAAAATAAATACAGATTTAAATCAATATGTAACCGAAATGGCTTTGGCAGGATTGTTTCAATTAGTTGCTCAAGAAGAAGCAAAAATTAGAAAAGATCCATTAGCTAGAACCACCGAATTGCTAAGAAAAGTATTTGCTGCTCAATAATTTACAGTATATGAAAAGTTTAATTTTAGCTACCGCTTTTGTTGGAATGACAACCCTTCTATCTTTCAAAAGTAACAACTTAGAAAATCACAACACCCAAATTAATTTACCTGAGGCCGATGTGGTGAAAGGCTTAAAAGAAGCTTTGGTAAATGGAGTTAATGCGGCCACAAGTAATGCTTCAAGAACGGATGGATTCTTTAAAAATCAGAACATCAAGATTCCATTTCCGAGAGAGGTGCAACAGGTAGAGACCAGAATTAGACGCATGGGATTAAACAAATTAGCCGATGATTTTGTACTCAGTATGAACCGTGGTGCAGAAAAAGCGGCCAAAGAAGCTGCTCCCATTTTTGTAACCGCTGTAAGAAACCTCACAATTCCAGATGCGCTAGGCATTCTGAGAGGACAAGAAAATGCAGCAACTGCTTATTTACAACGCAACACCACACCTCAACTTACTCAGAAGTTTAAACCCATTATTAGTACATCGCTTAAAAGTGTGGGTGCAACGAAATATTGGGCAGATATTACCAGCAAATACAATCGTTTGCCAGGAGTTAAAAAAGTGAATACCGATTTAGATCAGTATGTTACAGATTCTGCAATTACAGGTTTATTCAAATTGGTGGCTATAGAAGAGGCTGCCATTAGAAAAGATCCTGCTAAGCAAGGAACCGATATCCTTAAGAAGGTTTTTGGGGGATTGAAGTAGGGATAGTTCTGCAATTTTAAATGGAACGCAGATGACGCAGATCTGGCGGATTATTCACCCTTTAATTGTTTTTCAATGGTGTTCATGAGAACGCTTAGCTAAATTTTCGCAGATCAGACCAACGGAAATCATAAAAAATCTGTTGCATCTGCGTTCTATTTTCCTTGCTAACTTAGACCAGCGGAAATCATAAAAAATCTGCGTCTTCTGCGTTCTATTTACCTAGCTAACTTAGACCAGCGAAAATCATAAAAAATCTGCGTAATCTGCGTTCTATTTCACTAGCAGCTCAGACCAGCGGAAATCATAAAAAATCTGCGACATCTGCGTTCTATCCCTAAAAAGTTTCGAGTACAGACGAAAAAAGTAGAATTATTTACAAAAGTTTCAAGTAAAGACGAAAAATTTAGTAATTTTGATAAAAGTTTCGAGTATGGACGAAAATTTTATAGCGCTTAAGAAATATAACTTTTGGAATGGCAACGTTCCTCAGATGGGTTTCTTACGTGAAAACTATTTAGAAACCATACGTAACTATTTCAACAAC
>DAIRTB010000414.1:0-1616 GCA_036804105.1 Bacteroidota bacterium
TCGTTTTCCGGCACCAGATTTGTTGAACTGCTCAAACTTTCGGTTTCGAAATTCTCATTCAGCAAAGTTTCGGCTTGTTCTTCAAGAATGGCCAAACCTTCTTTTTGAGAATCTACCTGTTTGGTTGCAGCCAAAACATCATCAACAGAAAAAGAAATATTTTTATTTTTTATTTCGGATGATGTTACCTCGTTGGATACAAAAACCTGTTTTTCTTCTTGAACTGGACCAGCTAAAATTTCATCCACTTGTTTTGGATTAGGTTCTGAATGTATATACTTGATTTCAGAAATCCGATTTTCCATCAATTCTTTTAAACGAGTTCGGTCTGCAACTTGCACTGCAACTACTTTCAATTGATCTGAAAAATTCTCAGGTTCTTGGTCGTGTAAATATTTTAATTGTAAAACCTTTCCTAAAGTAAAAAATGGGTATTCGGCAACTAAAGCATCAAGTTGCAGCTTATTCTCAGTACTTATTTGCCTGAGGTTGAGTAAAATATTCTGCAGATCGTGGTGGTTCATAGAAATTGATTTTACCAATTAACAAAGGCTTTATTGAAAACATCGTCTACAAGTTGATTCACAATTTCGTCGATCAATCTATTTTCTACTGCCGATAATATTTCGGTTGATGGGAAGTCTACAAATCTAGAAAAAACACTTTCCCAATTCTGTTTTGGATCCAAGTTATTGGTGAAAATTACCCTTACTCTAATGGTTAATCGGTTAGAAGATGCCACCTCGTTGCCCGTAATTGCCACAGGAAGCACTACATAATCTTCAATTCTGCCTTCGAAAACCAGGTGTGGATCGTTAGACGAGGTTTTTAAAGTGGTTTGAGTTACAAATTTATCCCGCATTTTCTCAGACAAAACCTGACTCAAATACGGCACTACAATAGGTGCATTATTCTGGAATTGAACAATTGAAAACGTTTTGGTATCAGCCGAAATACTTGCTCCAGTAAATGAGTAAATACCGCAACCTTGCAGAAAACTGAATAAAAGAAGTGCTATTGTTTTAATTTTCCAATTCATATTCCTTAATTTTCCGGTAAAGCGTACGCTCTGAAATGCCAAGTTCAACGGCAGCTAATTTACGCTTTCCACTGTGTTTTTTAAGCGCATTTTTAATCATCTTTTTCTCAACATCGTTTAAAGAATAATTCTCTTCTACGTCTTCCACCTCCAAATTATTGTCTATCGGCATTCTTCTTTCCGAATTTTGATTGCCCATATTGCTGATAACCGGCTGCGGGTAGTAGGTCTGCATGTTAGAATAATCAGATTTCTGCTGATAACTTTTAGGTTCTGGTTCTGTATAGTCGTCTAAATCGTTGTTGTTATTTGATCCAATAAGGTTGGCTACAACTTGCTTAAGTTGATGTAGGTCGTTTCGCATATCGAACAAGACTTTGTACAAAAGATCTCGCTCATTTACAGGATCTTGACCTGAATTTGGAATTAAAGCGGGCAAGTTATTCTGGAACGACTCTGGGAGATAACTCAAAATATCATCGCCTTCCAACAAGCGTTTTTTGTCTAAAACCGAGATTTGCTCGGCTACATTTTTTAGTTGACGAATATTTCCTTTCCAAGGATGATTCTTCAATAA
>DAIRTB010000414.1:1626-2729 GCA_036804105.1 Bacteroidota bacterium
GAGAAAGGCTTCTGCACGTTCGTCTAATCTAACGGGTTGAGTATGATATTTCTCAGCAAAATCAGCTGAAAACTTTCTAAACAACAGCGGAATATCGTCTCTGCGTTCTCTTAAAGCAGGTATTTGAATGGAAACGGTATTTAATCGGTAGTAAAGATCTTCTCGAAATTTCCCTTTGTGCAAAGCATCCTGAAGATTAACGTTGGTTGCAGCAATAACCCGAACATTGGTTTTCTGCACTTTCGATGAACCCACTTTAATAAACTCTCCAGCTTCTAAAACTCTAAGCAATCGAGCCTGTGTTCCGAGTGGCATCTCCCCTACTTCATCTAAAAAAATAGTGCCGCCATTTACAGTTTCAAACCAACCTTTTCGAGCTTCGAAAGCGCCTGTAAAAGATCCTTTCTCATGACCAAAAAGCTCTGAATCTATAGTTCCTTCTGGAATTGCTCCACAGTTTACGGCTATAAATTTTTCGTATTTCCTGTTACTAAGTTGATGAATAATTTGCGAGAAAACTTCTTTACCAACACCACTTTCGCCGGTAATCAATACTGAAATTTCGGTTGGAGCAACTTGAATGGCTGTTTGTATTGCCCTGTTCAAACTGACCGAATTGCCAATTATACTGAAACGTTGTTTTACTGATTGTATATCCATAACTAAAGCTCAATTATGTTTCCAATTAAGGTTCCTTGTGTGCAAGCGTGGATTTTTGTGTAGATGTATTGTCCAATTTTCACATTTTCTGAAACTGGGAAAACCACAATTTTATTCTGACTTGTTCTGCCATAAAAGAAATCTTTCGACTTTTTAGAATGTCCTTCTACCAAAACTTCGAAAGTTTTACCTACATCTTTCTGATTTTGTAGGTGCGAAATCTTATGCTGCTTGTCGATAATCTCAGATAAACGTCTGCTTTTCAGCTCCTCTGGAACATCATCGGCAAATCTTCTTGCGGCTAAAGTTCCAGGCCTTTCCGAATATTTAAACATGTAAGCTAAATCGAAATGCACTTCATCAATTAAAGAAAGCGTTTGTTGATGTTCTTCTTCAGTTTCGCCACAGAAACCCACTATTATGTCTGAGGTAATTGCGCAGGT
>DAIRTB010000415.1:0-2082 GCA_036804105.1 Bacteroidota bacterium
TACAAGATTTAAGTGGTAAAGTATTGCTAAACAAGGTGTTGGTACAAGAAACTGATGGTGTAGAGTTAGTAGAAACCATCGGCTTAGATCAGTTGGCTGGCGGCATGTATCTTATAACTGTAACTGGAAACGATCTGGTACTAACTAAGAAATTGGTGGTACAACACTAGTTTTTATGGATAATTGACAATTGACAGGGAAATTGACATTCTTATTTAAGCATGTCCACCCTTGTCGATTGTCAATTTCTATTGTTAATAATAGATTACTTACATCCATCATAAATCAAAAAGAAGAAAACAAGCCAAGCAATGCCTTTTAGGGTAAAAAACAAAAATCCAGCAAAGCCAATGCGTTTCAGCCAGAGTTTTGTTTTGTTGGTTTCCTTTTCCAAGTGATTTGTATTTGATGCTTAACTAGTTTTCTCAATCAAAAAGTTTCTTTTGCTACTTCGTTTTTTGCTGGAAACATAGGTCAACTATCAAACTAACCTATTTCCATTTTAAATTTCGATAAATGTAGCGGTTAATCTCCTTACTTTTGTGGTTTTTATAGATTAGAGATTGGAAATGAGTCAGAAAGCAGGGAAATTATTTATAATAGGCGGCGGAAAAATTGAAAGGCAATTGCTTGAAGACCTAAAAAGAGAAGCAAATTTTGGTGGTGAAGACTATGCACTCATTTTAGCCCTAGCTTCCGACGAGCAAGATTCGTCGGCTTATTTCTCTAAAATGAGGTTTGAAAATGCTGGAATGAAAGCCATTCCTATCTTCGTATTTCAGCATCACAAAGCAAGTAAAGAGCAGATAGACAGCCTATTAAAAGCTAAGATAATCTACTTTACTGGCGGCGATCAGAATGTGTTGATGGAGCTAGTTGAAAAATTAGAAATTTACAATGTGCTGCATCAAGCGTATAAAAATGGTGCAACCATTGCAGGCACCAGCGCAGGTGCAGCTATGATGAGCGAAGTAATGATCTCTGGCGATCAACACAAAGTCCTGATTTACAGAGAAACCTTCGAGATTTTGGAGGATAAAAATGTGGGAATCGGCAAAGGAATGGGTTTCCTAAAGAATGTGGTAATCGACCAACATTTTGTGGTAAGGAGTAGGTACAATCGCATTTTCTCAGTTATTATGGAGCAACCAAATCTTATGGGAATCGGCATAGACGAATCTACTGCCATTTGTGTTAATGGGAAAAAAGCCACGGTTTATGGTAATGCCCAAGTTGTGCTTTTTGAAAATCTAAAACCCAAAGAAGCGGTAAATGGTCTTCTTAAATCAGATCAAATCAGTTTGAAGATCCTTACTGCGGGATATGAGTTTAATTTATAATGGAGAGTGGAAAGTGGAGAATGGTGAACGAAAAGTGAAGCGTGTGCAAATAAGGAATCAGAGATATTAAGGGATACTAATAAAAAGAGCATCCGGAAACGAATGTTACAAATTTGTTAACGCATCTCTATAAACGGTTAAAACCGTTTTCTTTATCAATTGGAATTCATTCTCCCACGGTTGAAACCGTGGGCTATATTCAATCAATAAATTCACCAACACATTACCAAATTAGAAAATCATCACATCAAATAGTCAGCACATCAACCAATCAGCACATCAACTAATCAGATTTTTTATCAGCTGCTTCTATGAATTTCTCTAGATTGAGCGCTTCTTTTACCTGAGTTTTAAGAACTGCTGCTTCAATAACATCGCTCATTTTGCTAACGTAAGTGAATTTAAGATCTGCTACATACTCAGGTTTTATCTCGTTGATGTCTTTTCTATTAGCTTCACAAAGGATAATTTCTTTAATGCCTGCTCTTTTCGCTGCAAGAATTTTCTCTTTTATTCCACCAACTGGAAGTACTTTACCTCTAAGGGTAATCTCGCCAGTCATTGCGATATTAGACTTAACTTTTTGCTGGGTGAAAGCAGAGTAAATAGAAGTTAGCATGGTTATCCCTGCCGATGGTCCATCTTTCGGGGTTGCACCTTCTGGAACGTGGATGTGTACGTCATGGTTAAAGTAGTAGTCTTTATCCAAACCGAAAAGTGGACCGCGAGATCTAACATAACT
>DAIRTB010000415.1:2092-2723 GCA_036804105.1 Bacteroidota bacterium
GATGTGAATATCTAAGTGATCGAACAATTTGTAGTTGATGCCCAAATCGTCTGCACGAGATTTTAAGTAGGCGAGCGCAATACTAGCAGATTCCTTCATCACATTACCCAAGTTTCCGGTAAGGTTTAAACGACCTTTTCCACGAGAAAGCGAGGTTTCAATGTACAAAATATCGCCACCAACTGAAGTCCAAGCTAAGCCTGTAACTACACCTGCAATTTCATTATCTTGATACAATTCTGGTTCGAATCGTTGGGCACCTAAAATTTGAATGGCCATTTCTACACTTATCTTTTTCGGATAATCTTGCTCTAAAGCTTTCAACTTAGCTATTCCTCTAACCAATGAAGCAATCCGCTTATCGAGTGTACGTACACCCGATTCTCTGGTGTATTGCTCCACCATAATTCTTAAAATGTCTGAGCTGATTACCAAGTCTTTAGAAGATAATCCATGCTCAGAAAGTTGCTTTGGAATGAGGTATTTCTTCGCAATTTGCTCTTTCTCTTCAAGGGTATAACCGTTAATTTCGATAACTTCCATGCGATCTAAAAGTGGCGCTTGGATGTCTGCTAAGCTGTTGGCTGTTGCTACAAACATCACTCGAGAAAGATCGTAATCAACTTCTAGG
>DAIRTB010000416.1:0-2709 GCA_036804105.1 Bacteroidota bacterium
TTAAAGCGCCTTTAGCATTCAAAATAGCCTCAGCTTCTGGGGTTATTGGGCCGTTTGCAGCTTCACCAATAATTTTAGCTTGGATACGATCTGCGTTGTCTATATGAATTTGGTTTTCAAGTGCAGCAGGAATTAAGATATCGCATTCAACTTCTAAAGCAGCACCAGATGATGGTAAGTTTGTTGCTCCTGGGTAGTTTAAAATGCTTCCAGTTTCTTTTCTGTGTTGAAATACCAATTCATAATCTAAACCATCAGCATTGAAGATAGATCCTTCGTACTCTGCAAGTGCAATAATTTTAGCACCAGCCTGTTGGAAAAATTTAGCTGAATGGTAACCAACGTTTCCTAATCCTTGAATTACTACGGTTTTGCCTTCAATGCCTACGGTAAGTCCTAAAGTATCCATATCTTCTTTGAAAGAAACAGCCTCTCTTACGCCATAGAATACGCCTAAGCCGGTGGCTTCTCTTCTTCCAGGAATTCCACCTTGACCAACTGGTTTACCAGTAACACAAGCTAATGCGTTAATTTGGTCTGGGTAAAAGGTTGCATACGTATCTGCAATCCAAGACATTTCACGCTCGCCTGTACCATAATCTGGAGCAGGGACGTCAATTCCAGGGCCGATAAAATTTTTCTTAATGAGCTCTGAAGTATATCTTCTGGTAATTTTTTCTAATTGTTCTTCAGTAAAGCGCTTCGGGTTGATTTTTACACCACCTTTTGCACCACCAAATGGTACATCAACAATGGCACATTTGTAAGTCATTAGGGCGGCTAATGCCATTACCTCGTCTTGGTTAACAGATTCTGCGTAACGAATACCACCTTTTGTTGGTAATTTGTGGTGAGAGTGTTCCACTCTGTAGGCTTCAATAACTTCCAAATCGTCGCCAACTCTAATTGGAAACCTCATTCTGTAAACACTGTTACAGTACTTAATCTGGTCTAGTAAGCCTGCTCTATAATCGGTGTATTTCGAAGCTCTGTCGAAATAACTTAACACGTCTCCAAAGAAACTGTGTTCTCTCTTCTCATGAAGATTTTCAGCCATGTGATTTAAATTTTGGTGTTTTGGATTTATACTTTACTGTTGTTTTGAAATTCTTTTTCAATTTTAGTGATTTTCTTGTCAAGAAAAAATAAATAAGTTAACAATCCGATAACAATGATTAAAATTACAGCCAAAACGGTGTAAATCTTACCGTTTGATCGCATAAGATCGGCCATTTCTACTCCTGAACTTGCAGCTTGTAAAAAGAGGTTTAAAAATATGTTATTCATTAATTGTTGATTCGTTGTAGTTGTTTTCTAATCTAGCAATTCTAAACTGAAGTTCAGAAATCCAAATTCCGATGAATATCCATCCTATAACCGCTGGATAGAAAATTACCCGCATTCTGTTGTCTAAATCGTAAGCTCCAAAACCGGGATTTCCACCATTTCCTGGGTGCAAAGAATCTGTTAATCTTGGAAGAATGAATAAAAGCGGTATGAGGGTTGCAAAAGCAAAAATGTTGTAAACAGCGGAAACTTTTGCTCTTTTCTGATCATCCGTAAAAGATCCCCTCAAAATGAAGAAAGCGAAATAGATAAGGAGTGCAATTGCAGAGCCATTTTGTTTTGGATCTCCGCTCCACCATTCTCCCCACGTAAATTGTGCCCAAAGCATTCCGGTAATCATTCCTAAAATACCGAAGATTAGTCCGGCTTTAGCTGCTGCTTCTGCTTTTAAATCGTATTCGAAGTTGTTGGTTTGTAGGTGTTTAATGGCAAAAAATGCTGAAATTCCTAAAAGGAAAATCATTCCAAACCACATCGGAACATGAAAATAAAGATTGCGAATTGATTCGTTTAAGATAACTTTTCTAGGCACTTCAAACATTAATCCGCCATAGGTTGTAAGGAGAATTAAAATGCTGCCAACTATTTTAAACCAGGCTTTTTTCATCTATTTAATCTCGCCAAAGATAGGGGAAAAGTATCAATGAAAGCGCAAATATCAAGACGTTAATAGATGCTAAAGCCACCAATTTGTCTATACTTACGGAGAAATCCAAGCCATCAATTGCGTTTTTAGAAATCCTAACCAACAACAAAAGAATAGGAACAACAATGGGGAAACTGAGTACAGCCATTAAGGTAGAGTTATTCCCACTTTTTGCACTGATTGCAGAAACCATGGTTAAACAAGATGAAAGACCTAATGCACCTAATATTCCAGCCAAAGCAAAAGTTCGGAAATCTTCAATCGGATTTCCAACAAGTAGACTGAAAAAACCGAAAGCAACTAAGCCAATTAATAAAAGCAGCAGTTGATTGAAAATGGTTTTGGAAAGAATTATGGCCTCGGCACTTGCCAACTGATAGTAATACAAAGTTCTACCACTACTTTCCTGTAGGAAGCTTTTGGCAACTGCATTAATGGAACTGAAAAGGATGATTATCCAAAATAAAGCATTCCACGCATTGGGGCCAACCACTTTAAATGCCAAATAAACTACAAATACAGTGGCAAAAACGTACAAGAGAATACCATTAAGAGCGTATTTATTTCGCCATTCCATAAGCCATTCTTTTTTAAGAAGTAACCACGTTTCTTTAAGGATGGAGTTGTTGCCCATTATTATTCTGGTTTTCCTACCTGAAAAACACAGCCTTCTTTTGCCAACTCTGTGTTAGGAAAAATGGCTTGTGCTTCTTTTA
>DAIRTB010000417.1:0-2705 GCA_036804105.1 Bacteroidota bacterium
GCCGCTTTTTATATTCAATTGAAGTCACTTTTTATTTTATCTACGGTCTTTGAACTTCATTGAGTTAAAATTAAATACATGCTAGATTGTATTTGTGATTAATTGTGTTTTTGTAGTTTAGGTGTTATTCGATAATTTATGAAAACAGCTTTATTTATTGCATATGAATGTGCTCCTTTTCATCGACCCTCATCTACTATTGGGGCTCAAAGGCCGTTTCAATTTGCCAAACATCTTCCAAAATTTGGTTGGCAAGCAGTTATTTTGTGTTGCGATTATAAAAGTAGGTACACCCTTGACTCCAATTCGGATTGGAAAGGAATTATAAGAAGTTTAATAGACAAAGCGTTATCAAATAGAAAAGAAGGTTCTTCTTTAACAATTCCGTTACCATCCTTTACCCACGCCAATTGGATTGATAAAATTTGGTTAGATTCAGTAGAATTTAACAATACTTTAGGTGATTTTTCTGCCAAGGCTGGCGTATTAAACATGGTTAAACGAAAAATTTCTACAGCAATAAAAACATATAATGGAGATCATTCAGAGTCATGGCAAAAAATCGGGATTTTTGCTAGTGACTATTTAGTTTCAAAGAATGTCACTTTTGATGTACAAGTGGCATTTCATAGTCCAGATGCCTGTCTTAATATTTGCAAATCCAATTTTAATAAACATCAAATAAAATGGGTTATAGATTTTAGAGATCCTTTTTTGATTCGAAATAGTAAGTTATGGCGAATGCTATTGACTAAAATTATTGTTTTGCATGCCAAAACCGCCAGCGTAATAGTAAGTGTTAGTAACAGTTGGGCTGAGTTAGATCAAAAGGTATTTCGAGGTAAGCCATGTTTTAATATTCCAAATGGGTTTGATCCAGAAGATTTTAATTCCAAACCGGAACTGGGATCAGTAAATAAGTTGAATCTGTTATATATGGGTAGCGTTAAGAAGCAACAAAGTTTTGAATTATTAGGGCTCGCATTACAACATTTGATATCTTTAGATCCGTTAAATCGTGAGAAATTTGCTTTTTGTTATTGTGGCCCAAATACTAAAAGAGCAGAAGAAGTTTTTTTAAGATTTTCAGATCAACTAGAGCTTCATATCTATGAAAATTTGCCGAGGGAATTGGCAATATCGAAGGCTCTTGGCTCTGATGTGTTGGTATTACTAAGTATTGTAAGCAATGATTTTATTTTTATAGATGGTGTTTATCCCGCTAAGCTTTTTGAATATTTTGGATTAAATAAACCGATCATTGCTATTCCTAGTGACTATGGTGCGATAGACAGTCTCTTAAAAACTGCAAATGTTGGCTTTAGTTTCGATAAAATGGAATTACTTGCTAATTATTTACTTGAACTTTATGACTTGAAGATGAATAATAAACCTTTGTTAGGCAATGTAGATAAGGAGGTTATTGCCTCATTCACGAGAGAAAATCAATCAAAATTGTTAGCTGAAGTTTTAGATGGTAGTTTGATTTAAATCGGGTTTAGAGCTCAACTTTTTATTTTCAATTATAAATAAATATTTTTCAACTTTTTATTTTTTAGAATAGATATAGCCCTAATTAAATAGCTCATTATTTTTAATTATTAAATTTCTTCAAACAAACTTAATTATTAATACATAATAGTTTCTTAAACCTAGTAGAAGTGATAAAAAAGTATTTCGCACATGAAAGTGCCTTTATTGATGAAGGCGCTGCTATTGGTAATGGCAGCAAAATTTGGCACTTTTGCCACATTATGTCTAATTCTGAACTCGGAGAAAATTGCAATTTGGGGCAAAACGTGGTAGTTTCTCCAGGTGTTAGGCTTGGCAACAACGTTAAAGTTCAGAACAATGTATCCATTTACACAGGCGTAATCTGCGAAGACGATGTTTTTCTAGGGCCGAGTTGCGTTTTTACAAATGTAATTAATCCTCGATCTGCAGTTATTAGAAAGGATGAGTATAAAACCACTTTAGTTAAAAAGGGAGCAAGTATTGGTGCAAACGCTACAATTGTATGTGGAATTACCATTGGTGCATTTTCATTTATTGGTGCAGGAGCTGTAGTTACAAAAGATGTACCTGATTATGCACTTTTTGTTGGCAATCCAGCTAAACAGAAAGGCTGGTATAGCGAAGCAGGCCACAAATTATTATTCGATGAAACTGGTTTTGCAATTTGTTCCGGAACGCAGATTGTGTATAATCTTAAGGACGGTATTGTTTCTATTGTAAAAGATTAAAAAATGAGTAGAATAATAAAATTTGCTGTTCTTGGCATGGGGCACATTGGTAAACGCCACGCAGAAATGATTTTTCGGCATCCAGAAGCAGAATTAGTAGGATTAATAGATATAAAAAATCCAACACAGCTGAACTTACCTTATGAAAAAATACCTTTGTTTTCTAGTCTATATGATTTTTTAAAAAGTGGAATTCAAGCTGATGTTATAAATATTTGCACGCCAAATGGATTGCATGGATCACAAGCTGTTCAGATTTTAGAAAATGGGATGCATGTAGTTGTAGAAAAGCCACTTGCGCTTACCAAAGATGATGCTGAGCAAGTTATTTTTACAGCATTACACAAGCACAAACAAGTTTTTGCAGTAATGCAAAACAGATATAGCCCTCCCTCTGAATGGGCAAAAGAAATTTTGGAAAGTGGCAAGCTTGGTAAAATATTTATGGTTCAAGTTAATTGT
>DAIRTB010000418.1:0-2704 GCA_036804105.1 Bacteroidota bacterium
GATTGCCGACGAAACCCAGAATATTCAGGTTGATTTATCGGCAAAAAACTTAGCAATAGAAGAATGGATTGGCTTGGTGCCTGCTATGCAAAGCTTTGTAGATCAATGGCGGGTTTCTGGATTGGTAGATGCCACCGCCAAAGTATATTCGAATAACAACGATTTAGACATTGAGGCTTCTGGAAACCTAGGAAATATAAAATTGAAGCGTTACGAAAGTGGTGAGCAATTAACTTTTCAAGGAGCTTGGAAACTGAATCAGAAAAAAGGAAATACGCAGGTTGCCTTGAATAATTTCACTCTGAAAAACGACGCAGGAACGCTTTCTGGTAATTTTACCGCATCAGGAAAAAAGAATCTGAATTATGTTTTGAAAGCAACAGGAACGGCAGATATTTATGCCATCGCCCTTTTGTTGGATATTCCAGAAGTGAAAAGTGGCAGCGCTCAAGGCGATTTCGAATTGAAATTTACTGATGAGCAATTGAAGGGTAGAAACGCCGCTGGAATGAATTTAGTTATGAATGCTGATATTACTAACCTTGGTTTAGATGTTGGTAATTTGGGTTTCGAAGCCATTGATTGCAAGCTGAAAGCCCTCGGAAATACGCTTACTTTGGAAGGAATGAAGGGAAAATTAAATGCATCTCCCTTTATGGCAAACTTGAATATTCAGGGGTTTAAGCAGCTTATTCCCGATGCCACAGGCAGCGTTATGTTGCAAGGCGATGTGCAAATTGATGCCATTAACTTAAATATTTTTGGAGAATCGGTTGATACTTCTAAGGTTGCCTTAGCTGCAAATGTTGCGCCTTCCCAAAACACATTAATGAGCCGAATGTATGCCGACTTGAATATCCGAGCGAATAAATTAGATTTCGAGAAGTTTACGGCCCAAAATGTAATTACCAACTTGTGGATGGCGCCGGGTTATCAATATTTTAGACAGATTTCTTGCAAAACCATCGATGGCGATCTAAAAGCTGAATTAGAAATTCAAGATAAGGGCGCTAACAAACAAGATTACCTAGGTGTAATTGAAGGCAACACCCTGCAAGTGAAGAAGTTATTCAGTTCATTCGATAATTTTAGTCAGGATTTTCTTACCGACCAACACCTTAGCGGACGAGCAAGCGTAAAAGCAGCTTTCAGATTGGCTTACGATAAAGACTTCAATTTTATAGCTCCAGAAAGCAAGTTTCTGTGCAATTTCCAAATAGACGATGGCAACCTGAAAGACTTTAAACCCATTGAAGCGCTTTCTAAATTTATTGATATTAAGGAGTTGCAGCAGCTCAGATTTTCTAAAATGAGTAATGAAATCCGCCTAGAAAAAGGGCTGATTACCATTCCAGAAATGGATATTAAAACCAATGCAGCTCGCTTTTCAGTTGCGGGCACGCACACATTAGACAATGTGTACACGTATTACATCAAACTAAACCTTAGCAACTTGTTAATGAACAGCGCTAGACGGAAGAACGAAAATCTCACAGAATCAGATTCCGACAATAAAGGCGGCATAATTCTCTATTTAACCATATCTGGAAATGGCGATGATTTTGTAGTAAAATACGATAAATCGAAAGTAAAAGCCGCCTTTAAAGATGCTACCAAAAAAGGTGCAGAAGATATACGAGATCTCATTAAAAATGAGCTCAGAGGCACACAGCCGAAAACGCAAATGCCAGAAACCATTGCTCCAGAATCAGAATTTACCGATTAGTTTCATCAAAAGCTGGTCTATTTATTAACTTGCTTCAATTTTTCCACATACTTTATTGAAGAGCGCACGTGAAACCTCAAATGAAATCAATTTATTATAAAAAGGGTCGCCTAAAAATTGCCTTGCTCGTAACCGCCATTTTAATTGGAATTGTATCGCTTTGGTACACTAGCAAAATGGTAGATCAGATTTCGTTAGAAGAAAAAAAACGTATAGAGCTTTGGGCAAGTGCCATTGCGCAGCTCGGCAACGATGTAGATTTCAATTGTAACCAGAATTTTTTATTCGAGGTAATTGAATCGAATTCGAATATTCCGGTAATACTCACTGATTCCACCCTCAGCATTATCTCTTCTCACAATGTGCCTGCAGAGAAAACAGAAGATTCTGTTTACATGATGCAGCTTCGGGATGAAATGATGGCGCAGCACGAACCGATTTTGGTTCAGCCGTATGCAGGAATTAAGAACTATGTTTTTTACCAAGATTCTGTGTTGCTGTACAAATTGCGTTACTATCCAATTTTCCAATTAGCGGTAATTTTCGGATTTCTCTTGGTGTCTTATATTGGTTTTAGCATGTCTCGCCGCTACGAGCAAGATTTTGTTTGGGTTGGGATGGCGAAGGAGACAGCGCATCAGTTGGGAACACCCATTTCTTCTTTGGTGGCTTGGCACGAGTACATGAAATTGCAAACCGATCCAGAAGACGAAATGTTGCTGGAGGTAAAAAAAGACATAGATCGTTTGGAGATGATAACCGAACGTTTTAGCAAAATAGGTTCAGTACCAGAACTTACAGAAGAAGACTTGCGAGAAACCTTAGAAGTAAGTCTCAATTACCTGAAAGCCAGAACTCCGAAAAGGGTGGAATATAGATTGCAGATGCCCCAACAGCCTGTAAAAGTGAAAGTTAACCGTCCACTTTTTGCATGGGTAATAGAGAATCTTACCAAAAATGCCATCGATGCCATGAACG
>DAIRTB010000419.1:0-2691 GCA_036804105.1 Bacteroidota bacterium
TCTACGTTTATCTGGATTTACAGCTTGTGAAGAAAGCCTTTCGATGTTCTGTTTGTAAAACCCCATCATTTCTATTGGAAGCGTAAAAACTGCCAATCGGTTTATGGTTCTATGGGCAAAAAATCCCCAAGAAAAAGAACCCAAGGGAATGGAAAGAAAAAGAATTAAAGCAATTATTCTAAACATATAATGCGAATCTATTGCTTACAATCGATTTTTTTAGGTAGATGATGAAAAGTTAACCTTAAAACGTTGTTTTGGTTACATGTAAATCACATCGATTGTAAATCTAAAAGCCTTTGGGTGAAAGGATACCTCTACAAAACCAAAAAATCCCAGCATTTTAAAATACTGGGATTTGTGGGCCCACCTGGAATCGAACCAGGCACCTACTGATTATGAGTCAGTTGCTCTAACCGAATGAGCTATAGGCCCGAATGGGATTGCAAAAATACAGTTTTTATGTTTTCTAGCAAGTTTATATCACCAAAAAACAAAAAAAACTTCTGTTTTACTTCTACTACTTAGTTTTTACCAATAGCTTAACAATTTGCGCTAAATAAATTGCATCTACCTCATCGAAATGATTAAGATGCTCGCTATCAACATCTAAAACAAAAGCAACAACTCCATTATCTTCAATTCCTGGAAGTACTATTTCAGATTTAGAAAGCGAGCTGCAAGCAATATGACCTGGAAAAGCATCTACATCTGGCACCAAAATGGTTTCTGCTTTCTGCCAAGACGTTCCACAAACGCCCCTACCCTTTTTAATTCGTGTGCAAGCAAGCGGACCTTGAAATGGGCCAAGCACCAACTCATCGCCTTTAACCAAATAAAATCCTACCCAAAAAAACTGGAAGGTTTCTTTCAAAACCGCAGCAGTGTTGGCCATGTTGGCTATTAAATCGGTTTCGGCTTCTAATAAAGCTGATAATTGGGGCAGGAGCGTTTCATATCGCTCCTGCTTTGTTTCTCCATTTATAATTAGATTTTCTGCCACTTTTAGTTCTTGTAAAACATCCACTTACCAATCTCTTTAAGCGTTGGCTTTTTGCCATACATTAAAACCCCTACTTTGTAGATTTTAGCAGCTAGGTACGTTACCCCAACAAATCCTGCCACCAGCTCATGGTAATACTACATTTGCAAATGCCATTAAGAAGAACCAAAAAGCAAGTGGTGTTTTTGGATTTTGAACCACGATTTGCGCCACTACAAACGAAATGATTATCGGAATGGTTACAGGAAACAGCAACTGCTGGGTGTCGGTTTCGTTATCTACCGCAGATCCTATTGCTGCAAAAAGTGCGGCATATAAAAGGTATCCGAAGATAAAGTAGAATAAAAAGGTGGTGATGATGAGTGGCAGATTTAGCGTAGCAACTTCGGCCATTAAATCTGATGCCATATTACTTGTAGGATTTGCAGAACTCATATTCTGACCCATATCAACCATTTCTTGCGCATCTTGAGGATCTGAACTAATACCCATAGCCGCAGTGGCGATCGTAATTAATCCGAAACTCAGAATTATCCATAGCACAAATTGTAGCAGACCAACGGCAGCTATACCGAAAATCTTGCCCATCATGAGCTGAAATGGTTTTACAGAGGAAATCATAACCTCCATAATTCTGCTGGTTTTTTCCTCAACCACGCCTCTAAGTACCTGCATTCCGTAAAGGAAAATAAACATGTACATAATGATTCCTGCAAAATATCCGATTCCAGTTGAGGCGCCTGTACTGGTTTTTTCGCCATCGCCAGTAATTTTTTGGGTGGTGATGTTGATATCAGCTTTTAACGAATCAATTAGACTTTTCCTGAGACCAGATGCTTGTAATCTTTGATTTTCAACAACTTTTACAATATTTCTTTCTAAATAAGATTGAGAACTGATTCCCATCGGGTTATCAGAGAAATATTGAATTCCTTTTGGGTTTTCCACAGAAAACTCTTTTGGAATGTAGAGAATTCCACCATCTCCAGTGCCCAATCTAACTTTTAAGCTATCTAAAGGATCGGCCATTTTTAGGAAAGTAATGCCTTTTTTACTTTTCAAACTATCAGCTATAATTCCGCTTTCGTCTTTAACCCAGATGGTATCGCTGCTTTCTCCACCGAACATCACCAAAAGTGCTGGCACAATAAACATCAACGAAATTAGAAATGGGCCTAGTAAAGTGAAAATGATGAATTGCTTCGATTTTACTCGAACGAAAAATTCACGACTTATAATGAGTAATATCTTTTGCATGGCTTAATCGGCTTGAACGGTTTTAATAAAAATTTCATTTACACTTGGAAATTGCTCCCTAACTTCAGACAGCTCAACTTTATCGGCCAATTCTTTTATCAAATCAGCATTTTTAAAAGATGGATTTAAGTGGATAATTGCTCGCATTTTATCATCATCATAATGAGCATTGCTAATGATTTTTCCTGATCTAAGGTCATTTAATTGACCTTCGAATATTGCTTCGAACATAAAGGTTCTATGGTTTTTTCTAATTTGCTTGGTACTGCCTTCCAACACAATATTTGCTTTGTGGATAAGAACTAAGTGATCGCACAGCTCTTCAACACTTTCCATCCGGTGTGTAGAGAAGATAATGGTAACCCCTTGCTTTTTCAGTTCAAGGATTTCGTTTTTAATGATGTTGGCATTTACTGGATCGAAACCAGAGA
>DAIRTB010000420.1:0-2662 GCA_036804105.1 Bacteroidota bacterium
CGTCTAATCTGATTTCGTTACCAGTGCCAACATAAATTATTTTTCCTTTTTCGAAACCAATTAAACCGCTATTGATAATGTTACCATCTCCAACATGAAGGGTTGCCCCAGAAATCCATACTGGTTTATTGATGTTATTATCCAAAGTTTGGGCATTCAAAATTTTTGAACAAGTAAATAAAGAAACTAATATTGCAAAAGCAAAAGACCGAAACATAACCTAAATTAGTTCTGTAAAAGTAGTATTTTTTGAAGTGGCCTAATCCAAATTTTTTAAGACTAGTTAATTGTGGATAAGTTGGTGCATTATACGTTTCTGTGCTTTAACTTTGTAAAGTCGTTAAGTATAAGCCTTAAGCAGACCCATTTTATGCCATTATTACACAATAAAGTTTCGAAAGAGCTTCTGAGGAAGCGACTTATGGAAGAACCCTTTAAACGGGTTACCTTGTCTTTTTACCGATATGTAATTTTAAATGATACCCCAACTTTTAGAGACGAACTATACAAATGGATGGCAGAGTTAAATTGTTTCGGACGAATTTATGTAGCTTACGAAGGTATTAATGCTCAAATGAGTGTACCTGAAGAAAATTTCGAAGCCTTTAAAAGTAAGCTGAACTGCATACCAGAATTGGTAGATATGCCGTTTAAAATTGCAGTTGAAGATAATGGAAAATCGTTCTACAAATTAATTATTAAGGTTCGTACCAAAATTGTGGCCGATGGATTAGCCGATAATACCTTCGATGTTACCAACGTTGGTAAACACCTCAATGCCAAAGAGTTTAACGAAGCTTTATCGAATCCAGATACGTTGGTAGTAGATATGCGAAATCATTACGAGAGTGAAATCGGCCATTTTGAGAATGCAATCTTGCCACAGTCTGATACTTTTAAAGAGGAGCTTCCAATGGTGGTAGAAATGCTATCATCACAAAAGGATAAAAAAATATTGCTTTATTGTACGGGAGGAATTCGTTGCGAGAAAGCTAGCGCATACTTAAAACACCACGGTTTCGAAGATGTAAATCAGCTTCATGGAGGGATAATTCAATATGCTAGAGAAGTAGTGGCTGAAAATCTACCAACAAAATTTATTGGTAAAAACTTTGTTTTCGATGAGCGTTTAGGCGAGCGCATTAGCAGCGATATTATTAGCAGCTGTCACCAATGTGGCGAACCCTGTGATACGCACGTTAATTGCGCAAACGTAGATTGCCATTTGCTTTTTATTCAATGTAAATCTTGTACGGAGCAATTCGATGCCTGTTGTTCTGAAAATTGTAAAGAAATTATTAAACTTCCTATAGAGGAGCAACGTTTGCTAAGGAAGGGAAAATTAAAAGATCCTATAACCCAAAGAGCAGTTTACCGAAGCCATAGAAAAACCAACCTCAATTTACAACCAACCAATCAATAAACTTTTTATGAAATACATTAAATTAGTGCTCTTAGGGCTTGTCTTTTTTCAAATTGCTTGTACCAATCCAAAGGCAGAAGTTCAAAAGCTTAAAGACAAAGTACTTGCTGTTCACGATTCCATAATGCCACAAACCAATAAAATAATGGAGTTGAATGCTAAAATTAGCGCAAAAATTGAAATATTAGAAGCCGATTCAAACAATGATTCTGAAATAGAAGCTTTAAAGGCAGTGAGAATGGAATTGAAAGATGCCGACGATGCCATGATGAATTGGATGAGGGACTACAATTTCAATGAAGAAGAAACCACTGAGGTTCAAAAAGAATATTTGAAGAATCAAATGGTTCTAATTGAAGCAGTTAAGGTTAAAATGGAGATGGCAATTGCGAATGGTGAGAAGCAACTTCAGTAAGATAATTTTTAGTTTAGCTGGCTTTTTACTTATAAGTAGCTGCAACAAACAAAGTGAAAAGCTTCCTTATTTTGGCGAATTCGAGTTGGTGAACAATGCTAACGACATAGACACTATTTTTCCAAAAGTTCCAGCTTTCGAATTTGTAAATCAGGAAGGTGAGCCTTTCAGCAGTGAAAAACAATTAGCTGGAAAAATATATGTTGCAGATTTCTTTTTTACTTCCTGTCCAACAATTTGCCCAAAAATGAAATCTGAATTACTTCGTGTTTACGATCAATTTAGCGCAAACTCAAATTTCGGAATCGTTTCCTTTACCATTGACCCTGAACATGATACGGTTGCAGTTTTAAAAGATTATGCAGATCGTTTGGAAGTGAAGTCCAACTCGTGGAATTTCTTAACTGGCAATAGAGACACAATTTATAACTTAGCTGCAAAGGGTTTTTTATCAATTGCCAAAGAAGATGCAGATGAGCCAGGCGGTTTTATCCACAGCGGATATTTCTTGCTGATAGATCCAAACAAGCATTTGAGAGGTGTTTACGATGGCACCGATCCGAAAGATGTTGATAGATTATTAAAAGAGCTTCCAGTTTTAATCGAAGAATTCTTTGGCAAGCAATAGAATTATTTTTTTTCTTTTTCTCTTGGGGATGATGTGGCTTGCTAGTTGTTCTGAAGGAGTTGATCCTGCATTTGCTCGTGGGTATGCAAGCGGCTCACTTCTTTACCAAAAACACTGCGGTGGTTGCCACGGAACTACTGGTGAAGGATTAAAACAATTAATTCCACCATTGGCTGGCTCAGATTATCTAGCCGAT
>DAIRTB010000421.1:0-2661 GCA_036804105.1 Bacteroidota bacterium
GACCAATCCTGTCTCAAAAAATCTGTGTAAATCTGCATTGCTTGCATCTGCATTCTAATTTGTGTTGGAACGCAGATGACGCTGATTTTTTATGTTCTACGCTGATTTTGTTCCTGCCAGATGATTAATCCTGCTTTAAAAATCTGTGTAAATCTGCGCTGTTTGCATCTGTGTTCAGATTCATTCCGAAAAAGCATTCTCTGTTGAATATTGGAAAAAAGGATCCATAGCCGTTATCATTTTTTATCTATCTATAAAAAGTATTTTGTATTTTTGAAAGAAAGAAGTATTAAAGACCACTTATATCAAGCGTTATGGAAACCAAATTTTTAAGATATTGTACAACAATTATTGCAATAAATAGCCTCTTTGTTATTGTGTTCACTTTTATTTATCCATACTTCATAGCAAAGCAATCGCTTTCTGATGCCGCATTTTTATCTTTTTTTACAGGCTTTTTCTATGGAATTAGTATATTAATTTATACCATTATTAGACACTCGAAGTATAAAGGAGCAGTTACACTTTCTACTTACGATTTGCAAAAACTTACTGAGCAAATTAGAGCAGACAATTACACAGAAATTATGCTTAAAAATCAATCTGAGCGCACATTCATTCACAAAAAAAGTCACTTGTTTAATTTAAGCATGCTCGTAATCAAACCACTCAATAGCGAACAATGGCTTATTTCTTGGAATTCTAAAAAAGAACGTAGTTTAGTTTTGGGGTAAGCTAAAAGAACTCTTATTTTCTTGCTTTCTGTTAAAACAATTTTATGGTTTTGGTAACAAAAATTCATCCATCAAGAAAATTGAAACCTAAAATGTTGATTATTAAATGACTAAGGTTTATTGTAATAATCTGAAGATTAAAGTATTTTTATTAACTTTTTTATAAACAACCTTGTGTATAAAATTTCTTTAGCTTCTAATCTTTAGTTCCTAATTTAACAGCCGAAAAACAATCTTCCTATGGCTAAAGCTTCGAAAAAAGAGCGCAAAATCTTTGTCTTAGATACCAGCGTTATTCTTTACGATCACAATTCTATCAAAAATTTTCAAGAGCACGATGTTGCATTACCCATTACCGTTTTAGAAGAACTAGATAATTTTAAGAAGGGAAACGACTCGCTAAACTTCGAAGCGAGGGAATTTATTAGACTTATAGACGGGCTCTCGCAAGGTAAAGATCTACAAACTTGGCTAAGCCTTGGTGCTCCAGCAAAAGGAAGTCTTAAAATTGTAATGGACGAAGCAAGTGAACTAGACTCACTGAAAATTTTCCACCAAGATAAAGCAGATCACCATATCTTAAACGCTGCTTTACGGGTAAAACAAGAAAACCCAACCCGAGAAGTAATTCTGGTAACCAAAGATGTAAATCTTCGTTTAAAGGCTCGTTCGCTAAAACTTACAGCAGAAGATTACGAAACTGGTAAAATTAAAGACATTGATGGATTACAGAATACTGGCAAAACGTTGGTAGATAATTCCGATAAAAACATAATCGATTCACTTTACAGAGATAGTTACATTACACCAAAAGCTGCGGGAATTAAAAAACCCAACAATAATCAGTATTTTATCTTCAAGGCCGATAGCAGTTCTGTGCTAGCTTACTATAATCCGTATTCCGAGCGCATAGAGCGAGTGGATAAAAAAACCGCTTATGGAATAAAATCTAGAAATGCAGAACAAGCTTTTGCTTTACATGCTTTGTTAAATAACAGCGTAAAACTGATTAGTTTGGTTGGGGTTGCTGGAACTGGTAAAACGCTTTTAGCCTTAGCAGCAGCACTTGAATCTCGCTCTAATTTCAAGCAAATCTACATGGCGAGGCCAATTGTTCCTTTAAGCAATAAAGACATTGGCTACTTGCCAGGAGATATCAAATCGAAACTGAATCCGTACATGGAACCCCTTTGGGACAACCTTAAGTTCATCCAAAACCAGTTCGACGATTCCGACAAAGAATACCACAAAATAACCGAAATGGTAAATACCGAGAAGCTCCACATTACACCTTTGGCCTACATCCGTGGAAGAAGCTTATCTAATATTTATTTTATTGTGGATGAAGCTCAGAATCTAACTCCCCACGAGGTTAAAACCATCATTTCCCGTGCTGGAGAAAACACCAAAATTGTTTTTACGGGTGATGTAAATCAGATTGACACTCCTTATCTCGATGCACAATCTAACGGACTAAGCTATTTGGTAGACCGTATGAAAGGCGAAGCCTTGTACGCACACATTACCCTAGAACGTGGAGAAAGATCAGAGTTGGCCAACTTAGCCAACAAGCTTTTATGATTTAGTGATGTGATGATGTGCGGCCGATTTCGTTTTGGTGAACCTACGTGTCTGCTCGACCTAGACTGATGTTATGATTAGTTGATGTGATGATTTTATTAAGATTGGGAGAAAGACACCCTCACCAAATTTGTCCTAAATGTCATAAAAGTCAGATTTCTGAGTGGGAAACATGCTTAAATAAAAAAACCCGAGGCAAAACCTCGGGTCAAATATTAAATTAGGTAATTTTAAAATAACGATTTCAATTCTTGAAAACCAGCTTTAAATTTATCTCCAGCGTCAGAGAATGCATCTTTCACTACTTTCCATTTATCTTTTGCTGAATTTCTAATTCTATGAGCCA
>DAIRTB010000422.1:0-2632 GCA_036804105.1 Bacteroidota bacterium
TTTCTGGGAAAGCCTCATCGGTAATAACCGACATGGCGAATGTTGGTATGCCCATTTGCTTAGCTGCACTTACTTCTGGTACTGTTGACATGCCAACTGCATCGCCACCAATTATGCGCATGTATTTATATTCTGCTGGTGTTTCTAAACTTGGGCCCGACACAGCGATGTAAACGCCTTCGAAAATTTTGATATTGTGCTTGGCGGCAATTTCTTTTGCTTTATGGATGAGCGAGGCATCGTAAGTGCGGCTAAACTCTGGGAATCTTGGTCCAAATTCTGGATCATGTTTGCCTCTAAACGGACTTTCTGGTAATAGGTTAATGTGATCATTGATGATCATAATATCGCTCACCTTCATTTCGGGGTTTAATCCACCTGCCGCATTCGATAAAAATAAATGTTGAATGCCCAATAATTTCATAACCCGAATCGGATAAATTACCTGCTGCATGGTGTAGCCCTCGTAATAATGAAAGCGGCCTTGCATTACTACAACAGGCTTATTGCTTAGGTAACCGAAAATTAGGTTTCCACTGTGAGATTCAACCGTTGATAGCGGGAAATGCGGAATATCGGCGTAGCGAATGGTATCTACAATATCTATTTCTTTAATCAATCCACCCAGGCCAGTTCCTAAAACAATTCCTGCAACAGGATTAATTTCGGTTTTGCTTTTTATAAATGATACGGTTTGATTCAAATGTTCTAACATAATCTAATATTTTACTCGAAAGCGCCAACTTCTCTTTAGATGTGTACGCTAAATTTACTGGCAAATATCCAACAATAAAACCATTTGATTCGAACCAATTTTGAAATTGAGTTAATCTAACAAAATCTTTCTCTGTGGTGATGATGAGCTGCATTTCCTCAGGATTCGATTTTTTAATAGAAATTAATTTTTGTAAGTCTTTTTCTCTGAATAGATGATGGTCTGGAAAAGCGTAATGCTTTAGTACTTCAAAATCCGTTTTCAAATGCTCCAATAAGGGCTTTGCATTTGCAATTCCAGTAAGTAAAATGCATGTTTTGGGAATTGAAACCTTTTCAGATTCCCAAGGAAACACCATTTCGTGATATTCGAAGTATGAAAACAACAATAATTGCAGTTTGTGAACCTTAAGTCTGGTATTCCACTCTTTCTTCTGATAGATGGTTAAATCTTTGGGCGATTTGGTAACGATGATGATATCTGATTTGTTAGCGGCTGAAATTGGTTCTCTCAACCTGCCAATTGGGAGTAAATGATCGTCAACGTAAGGTTTATTATAATCGCTCAGCAGGATAGAGAAATCGTATTGTACACTTCTATGCTGTAAGGCATCATCTAAAAGAATAGCTCTAACATCAGGATGTTTTTCTAGCAAGAAATTTATGCCTTTGGCTCGATTTGAGGAAACAATTACCACAGCCTCTGGATTTCTTTGTTTCAACATGAGCGGCTCATCACCGGAATCCGTAACAGGAGTATCCACCCTAACTTCTAAAATTTCAGATGATTTTCTTTTGTAGCCTCTGCTAATGATGGCTGTTTTATAACCTTCTTGCAATAATATTTTAAATATTTCGTCTATAGTTGGAGTTTTTCCGGAGCCACCTGTATTTAAATTTCCCACTGCAATAATGGGCAAATTAAAAGTTTTAGATTTTAAAATATTTAACGCATAAAATGCTTTGTGTATATACACACCTATTAGATAAATTAACATCAAAGGAAAGCCCCAAAGCCACTTCATAGGCCCCAATTAAATATAAAAATCCCCATTTCGCTTCGAAATTAAATAAAAAATCCGAACTTTAGAATCATTTTTGCTTAAAGAGCTAGATGAATACTTAAACATAAATGTTAATGCTTAAAAATAATATTGAGTTAATAATTGAAATCGTTGAGGAATTTTGTCCACTAGATTTACAAGAAAGTTACGACAATGCTGGTTGGCAGGTTAAAACCACTTGCACAGATTGCACGGGTGTTTTGTTTTCGCTTGATGTAACTGAAGAAGTATTGAACGAAGCCATTGCCAAAGGATATAATTTAATTATAGCTCACCATCCCCTTATTTTTGTAGGGCTGAAAAAAATAGGATTTAATACTGCCACAGAACGCATCGTAAGAAAGGCGATTGTAAATAATGTGGGTATTTATGCAGCTCATACCAACTTAGACCATGTTAAAAATGGGGTTAATGCAAAGATTTGCGAGAAGCTAAAACTTACAAACACTCAGATATTACAACCTATTTCGGGCAAGTTATTTAAGCTTATCACGTTTGTACCAACAAATGCAGCTGAAACAGTTAGAAATGCCCTATTTGATGCAGGAGCTGGAAACCTAGGTAATTACAGCAAAGCAAGTTTTAATTCTGAAGGTATTGGCACCTTCGAAGGAAACGAACTTTCAAATCCAAATATTGGCACTCCAAATAAGTTTGAAACTGTTCATGAGGAAAAGATTGAAGTAATATTCGAGAAATGGAAACAAGCGGCAATTATTAAGGCCTTGTTGAATGCACATCCTTACGAAGAAGCCGCTTATGATATTATTCCACTTGCCAATGCACATGCCGGATTTGGGGCAGGCATGATTGGAGAATTAGAAAATCCTATCGATATAGATTTCTTTTTGGAG
>DAIRTB010000423.1:0-2591 GCA_036804105.1 Bacteroidota bacterium
CCGTACGTTTTTCTTTGAAGCACAGGATTTTGGATACGATACCGCCACCTACAAAACCATCGATACCTTTCCCGATTTGGTTTGGCAACACAACATGCTTCAATATGGAAATAGAGAAGTAATGCATCTTGGCCCTTCTGGTTCTGCCTCTAAACCCTTGGTTTTTAGGGCTGACCGGCAACTTTTTAGATGGGGATTTAATCAATATGCTGCTTACGAAACTGGAATGGATCAACCCGTATTTGCACGCACCAACTTACCCTTCACCCAAGCTAAAGCAACCGTAGGCGCTTACAACGAGCAGGTTACAGAATTTATTCATACCCAGAACATCACCAGAAACTTAAATTTTTTGGTTTCATTTAGGAAGTTGGGTTCAGATGGAATTTACAGAAATCAGAAAACCGACAACAAGCAGTTTTTGGTAACTACCAATTACTTTTCCAAGAATAATCGATACCGAATTTTCGGACTCTTTACCCGAAATACCTTTAAAGACGAACAGAACGGCGGATTGCTTTCCGACTCGGTTTTTTTAATTCCAAACGATACCCTTCCCGAAATTTTTTCGGTTGCATTGCCAACCGCTACTTCCGGTTTACGAAAAACGAATTACCAACTTACCCAAAGCTTATCGCCTTTTAAAAACGATTCTACCGCAAATTTTAGGCTTTACCACAGATTACAATACCAAAGAACGGTTTGGCTTTTTAGAGATACAGATCCAACTCGCCCCTTTTATCCACAACAAAATATTAGCGACTCCATAACTCGAGACAGTCTTTTTGCAAGCACATTTGGCAACAGTCTGGGCATTCAGTTTGGAGATGCTTACAGCACCTTGAAATTTTCGGCAGGCTTGCAACAGATGTCGGCTAGATATTTTCAAAACGAATTCGATTCCAGTTTTACATCCGTAGCTCTAGAGGGCAAACTGGGCTTTAAATACAAATCTTTCCAAATAAACAGCAATACCGAAATCTGGGTTATTGGCAGATTAGCGGGAAGCTTCAGGTTGTATGGAGAAATTTTGGGAGGAGAAAAATCCGGTTTCCACTTCAATGGAAATGTTTTGCTCAGCAATAAAAACCCAGATTTCACCGATAATTTCTTCTTCACTAACGCATACATTTGGCAGAATAATTTTGCCAACCAAAACGTACAAACCCTGGAGGGAAACATCGGCTACAAAAACAATATAAAAGCCTTTGTGGCATTCCACAGAATTGGGAATTACATTTATACCAACACCGCAGGTTTCCCCACCCAATTTGGTGGGAACATTGCCATTGCTCAAGTTGGCGCACAATGGAAATTGAGATGGAAACTACTCAACTACTCCGGAAACGCCGTTTTACAAGCCGTTGATCAAGCTGCGCCCATAAAATTACCCTCCTTTTGGGCTTCGCAATCTTTGTATATTTCTAAAACATTTAAGCGTGGTTTTACCCTCTTGGGCGGAGCAGATATGAAATACAACACCCTCTTCTATGGCGATGGTTTCCAACCCGTAAGTGGTAGATTTACCGTTCAAAACGATTTCGCTTTTGGCAATTACACTTTGTTTGATGCCTATTTTGCCACAAAAATTACTCGAGTAATGATTTTTGCCAAAATGGAAAACATCAATTACGGTTTAATGGATGTACAAAACGGTTTTAGCAGCAGAGGTTACGGACACTATCCACGTGCCTTGCGGTTTGGTATTAATTGGATTTTTTACAACTAACACAATGTCATTCAGAGAAATACCAGCCGCAGAACTTCAGATTGCAGCCAAACTAGTTTACAAAGAGAACCAAACTTTCTTGAAGCGCTTAAAAAAGCAATCGCAGCACAACAAGCTAGACGATACTTTTCACGAGCTGCACAACGAAGCTTTCGAAACCATAGACTGCCTAAATTGCGGCAATTGCTGCAAAACTGCTGGTCCACGACTTTCTGACAAAGACATTGCACGATTGGCCAAGCGCACCCGCATGAAGGTATTCGATTTCCAAACCCAATATGTTCGGGTTGACGAAGATGGCGACCAAGTTTTTAAAGGCCTCCCCTGCCCTTTTTTGGGGGATGACAATGCTTGCACCGTTTATGATGAGCGACCGCTTGCATGTAGAGAATATCCGCACACCGACCGTAAACGCATGTACCAAATTCTAGATGAAACCTTGAAAAACACCCTTGTTTGCCCTGCGGTATTTCAGATAGTAGAGAAACTGAAAGAAGTTGGGAAAGTTTAGGGGGATTTTTGATTGTGGATTGTGGATTTTTGATTATGGGTGGTGGATGGGGAATTGAACACGATTTCTAGGATTAAAAAGATGGGCAAGATTGCTTGCAATGTATTAACCTTTTCTGGTCGTTGTGCTTGTCGAAACGGCCTTGGGATGGTAGTGTTATTTTTAACTCGTCATTGCGGGCTCGACCCGCAACCTCCTTTGTCTGAATCAGGATTATTCACTCTTTGTTTGTTTTTCAATGGCGTTCATGAGACGCTTCGCTAAGTTACTCATTACATAATTGTTTTTCAAAGGCATTCGTGAGACGCTGCGCTTAGTTCGCAGGATTTAAAGATTATCAGGATTTCTAGC
>DAIRTB010000424.1:0-2588 GCA_036804105.1 Bacteroidota bacterium
GCTTATAAGGCAATCCATTAATTTCTTTTAGGAATTCTTGAACATCGCTGTACAAATCGCATTTTAATCCGGATTTGGCACTTACCAGATTATCATTACAAGGGAAATAATAACTCATAAAAGCTAAAATCAAATCTCTAGCTCTTTGGTTAAAATTGGTGTACATGGTAACTTTTCCAAAAAAATATTCAATGTCTGGATTTTGAACAGTTATTCCACCTAGACCATCCCAAAGGTTATCCATACTAAAAATACCTTTTCTGTTATTGTTTTTCGGTTGATACTTTGGTTGAACAAAAGATCTACCCAGTTCAATAGTTTTAGGCAAATAATCGTTTTTAAATTCATCAGAAAAATCGAAAAGCTCGGTTGTAGAAAGATGGTAGCTTCCATCTTCTGATAAAGCTTGATCGCCTCTAATAAAACGATATCCACCAATTATTTCCTGTTCATGAGAATCCCAAACTACTAGTTGTTTATAACCATTTTTTGCGGTATCAAACTCATCAATATCACAATCTAAACCTGTACCTCCACCACCAGCACGAAAAGAGACCTCTCTTAATCTACCAATTTCTAGAAGAGTATTCGGTGCAGATTCGTAATCTACAATATAAAGGTGGTTTTCACCATAATTGGTTTTTCTTAAAAAAGAAGTATCGTTAAGCTCATTGAGCAATAAGGTTTTATCAATTGGATCAATTATGCTCCGCATAAATTCGTTTAAATAAAAGAAAGCGCACTATCAATTTCTGCCACAAGTTAAGCAGTAAGTACATAATTATTGCTGTCTATGTTTGGATTTTTAGGTAATTCATAAACCAAGGCTTTTATACGATTGCAAATTAGCTGTGGTTTCTTTAGATGTTTCAGGTTTTCTGGAGCGATTGGCTTTCCAATTGTAATTTTGATTTGATGGTTTTTTTGCTTAAACATCTCGTCTGCCAAATACAACATTTCGATGTTTGCTTTTATGCCGATGAACTTTCTGAATCTATACAGCCTATAAAAAAAGTTTGATAATCTACCATCAATATGCACTGGGATTATCGGTGTTTGATACTTTATGGCCCTCGTTACGAAACCTTTGCTCCAAGGTAAATCTTCAATTTTACCATTTTTGCCTTGTCTTGAAACTAAACCTGCCGGAAAAATAAGCACTGCTTCATCTGAAGCGTAAGCCTCTTCAACAGCGTTTAAACCTTTTGTGTTAGTACTTCCAATTTTATTTACACCCACAAACAAACTTCCAAAATTCTTAAGATGTATGAGGATATCGTTCACAATAAATTTTATATCGGTGCGCTTTACTGCAATTTGTTGAATAAAACTTAAGCCATCTAAACCTCCAAGGGGATGGTTTGAGGCTAAAATTATAGAACCAGTTGTAGGTATATTTTCAAGCCCGGTAACAGATATTTTTGGGCCTAGCATTTTTAAAACTGCATTTAAATACTCAAGTTCATAAACATCTTTATGGGTAGCTTGAAAGGCATTTATCTCGTCTTGATGGGTTATTTTCTTTACGTAATTTATTAGAAATTTAGGCATCCATTTGTAAATGCCTGGACTTTTCTCTTTGAAAATTTTGTCTATATCTATAAATTTGTTTGCTTCTTCTGGCAACATGCTTGTGGCGTTAATCATTATTGAAATAGACCTGATCGTTTATTTTTTTCGATCTTGGGGAGTGCAAACTTAAGCTATTCCTTTAAATAATGGTTCTTTTGAAATTTTATTGGGCTTAAATCCGTTGTAGGCTTTAATTAAAAAAAACTATTCAATAGCTGAAAAAGTGAAAAAAAGTTAAGATTTATTTTTGGCTAAAGAACCCTAATCTTACATTTTAAACTAAATTTGTACAAAATCCGTATCCGTTATGAATGAAGAACAAAAAGTAAATGCATCTGATAGCAGAAAGAAAGTAGTAACCGTACTTATCATTTTACTCGCTGCACTTTCTTGTTTTTTTATATACAACCTCTATTCAAGTAGTAAATATAAAAAAGAAGCACAGCAGTTAATCAATTTAAAAGAAGATGAGTTAAGTAGAACAATGGCTGATTTACAGCGATTTAAAGGTAAAAATGCACAGTTAGATAGTATGATTGATTTGCAGATCGCTGAAATACAAATGCAAGCAGGTCGTGTTGATAGTTTAGTTGCAAGTGGAAAAATTACACAATCGCAATTGGCTCAACTTAGAAAAGAGAATAAATCTCTTAAGAATTTAAGAGCTAAATACCTTACTCAAATTGATTCTCTTTTAGGAGCGAATGAAAGATTATTGGTAGAAAACTCAGGTCTGAAATCAGACTTAAGAGTTGCATCAGATAGAACTGAAAAATTAATTGACGAGAATGCAAAACTTTATAGCAAAGTAAATGTAGCAACAGCGCTCAAAGCAGAATCTATTGTTGCAGAAGGTATAAGAGCAAGAAACAGTGGGAGAGAGGTTTCTACCAATCGTGCTAGAAATACCGAGAAATTAAAAGTTTGCTTCAATATTATGGCCAACGAGGTTGCAGAACCTGGCGATAAGGAGATTTATCTTAGAATTATTGGACCGGATGGAGCAACGCTTTACA
>DAIRTB010000425.1:0-2575 GCA_036804105.1 Bacteroidota bacterium
CTTCGGCGTGCTCCTCAACTTCATCTTCATCATGGTGTGGATGAGATTCCTCAACCGAAGCTACTGTTTCAGCCTCAGGTTTTAATTCCCCAGAAATATTTTCAGACTCAGTTTCTGAAACGTCAGAATCAGTAGCGATAGATTCCTCATTTACTGAATCGTCTTCCTGCTCATTTGCTGTAATATTTGAGCTTGAATCTTCATTGGCTGGTTCAGTAGCCGATTCTGATTCAATTTCGGATGAAGGATTGGTTTCTGTTTCAATCGAAGTTTGCGCAACAACTATTAAAGGTTCTGACTCATTGTTTGTTGTTTCAGCTTCTTCACTAACTTCAGATTCTTCATTTTCAATTGAAGTTTCATGCGCAAAAGTAGAGCTAGATATATCGCTATCAATTTGATCCTCAACATTTTCTGGAGTAGATACTTCCGAAGAATGCTCCTCTGAAATATTTTTAGAAGCGGAATCCAAATTTTGGTCTTCGTTTACTACTGGTTTGTTGTTGTTTTCGTTTTCCGATGAGTTTTCGGAACTTTGAGTAGGATCAATTGGCTGTTGATTGTTTTCCATTTCGGTATTTTCTAAATTGAGGTTGTTTTCATCCAAGTTATCAGACTTGGTGTTGGAAGATGCTTGATTCAAGTTTTGGTTATCCATTAAGTGGAACTGTTTCTATGGTATTTCGGGTTAAAATTACAAAAATATGTTTCCTTTGAGTGCTTTAAAACCAATTACCACTACAAAAGTACGTCTTATCTTAAAAAATTACACAAAATTTACAAAATGAAACTCATAGAATGTCCAAGAGACGCCATGCAAGGGCTGAATAATATTATTCCAACAGAAGAAAAAGTAGCGTATTTAAATTCACTTTTAAGGGTTGGATTTGATACCCTAGATTTTGGGAGTTTTGTTTCACCCAAAGCCATTCCTCAAATGGCAGATACTGAGGATGTTATTAAATCGCTTAATTTAAACAATTCCAAATCAAAGCTTTTAGCTATAGTAGCCAATATACAAGGCGCAGAAAAAGCTCTTGAATTTTCGGAAATTAAATACTTGGGTTTTCCATTTTCTATTTCAGAAACTTTTCAATTACGTAACACAAAAAAAACATTGAAAGAGGCTTTTGAACAGGTAAAGGAAATTAAAACACTTGCAAACAGACAAGCCGAGCTTGTGGTTTATTTAGGAATGGGTTTCGGTAATCCGTACGGCGACCCTTATCAAGAAAGTTTTGTGTTGAATTGGGCAGAGAAATTCGCACAAATTGGGGTTAATATTCTATCTTTTGCCGATACCATTGGCGTAAGTAACAAAGAAAACATCTCTTTACTTTTCGAGAAAGTTGTGCCATTTTTACCACAAGTTGAATTTGGAGTTCATTTTCATAGTAATGCAGCCACATGGTTAGAAAAAGTTGCAACTGCTTATGAATTAGGTTGCAGACGATTCGATTCTGCTCTGTTAGGATTTGGGGGTTGTCCAATGGCAAAAGATGAGTTGGTTGGCAATATTGCCACTGAAAATGTAATCCATTATTGTGCAAACAATCTAATCGAAACCAAATTAGATCTGATTGCCTTTGAAGAAGCCAAAGAAATGGCTGGAAATCTGTTTTCGAAGTACAGTAATTAGCAACATAATTTGGTTTGTATGATCTCTTTTTGCTAATTTTAGCCACATATTCCTAATCCCAAATGAAAAATCTTGTTGTTTTAGTAGATTTTACTGAACATGCTACCCTTGCCCTTCTGCAAGCTTCAGAATTAGCCTTGAAATTAAATGCCCAACTTCATGTAGCGCACATAATTGAGCGAAAATCTGATAAAGAGGAAGCCGAACAAAAAATGGCCACATTTTTAGAAAACCATGGTTTGAAAAATGTGGATATGCATGTGGAATTTGGTTTTGGCGATCTTTTTTCTGAGGCAGATCGGATTTGTAAAATGCTTTTTGCAGACCTAGTTGTAATTTGTACCCATGGTAAAAAAGGGGTTAGCCAGATTTTATTTGGATCGCATATTCAAAAATTGGTGCAACATATTGGGAAACCCTGTATAGTTATTTCAGAAAACACCCATTTTAAATTGCATGAAGTAACAAAAATTCTTGTTCCAATCGGCTCTAGCAAACATTTAGATTTAAAATTGAATCAAACCGCTGCTTTGGCTGATGCTTTAGGTGCATCGGTAACCCTTTATCAAATTGATAAGCCTGGAACCGACTTTGGTGATTTAAATGCTTTCAATTTTCAAGCCGCAATTCAATTTTTCGAAGCATCTAAAATTGTATGCAAAACAGTAATCGAAGAAATGAATGCACTTTCTGCAGGGTTTTACAAGCAAACCATACAATACGCTTTAAACAATAATTTTCAAATTATTAGCCTTTTGGCAGAGCCAGCAGGAGTAGAATTACTTTATGCAATTGGAGATAAAGAGAATTTTTTAGTAAACAAATTTGGAATAGCCATTTACACTTGCAACCAATAAACCTCTAATAACATCATGGAAAACTTTCCAAGCGTTTTTCAAAAAGAAACAACCATTAGTCTTTTCGAGCGAGTTAGTA
>DAIRTB010000426.1:0-2571 GCA_036804105.1 Bacteroidota bacterium
CTGGTGGTTTAGGTATTATTGGTGCAGGTTCTATGAGCCCAGAATTATTGGAGGAACACATTGAAAAATTCAAAAAGGCAAGTAACAAACCATTTGCGGTTAATTTACCATTGCTTTATACCCGAATTGAAGAACAAGTGGAAGTAATTATTTCCAACAAAGTTCCAATCGTTTTTACGTCGGCAGGCAACCCTTCGCTTTTTACTGAGCGATTAAAAAAAGCAGGTTTAGTAGTCGTTCACGTAGTTTCATCCGCAAAATTTGCAAAAAAAGCGGAAGCCGCAGGAGTTGACGCCGTTGTAGCAGAAGGTTTTGAAGCGGGTGGCCACAATGGAAGAGAAGAAACTACTACATTCTGTTTAATTCCGATGGTGAAAGCTGCCACTTCATTACCAATAATTGCAGCTGGTGGCATTGCAAGTGGCGAAGCAATGTTAGCAGCCATGGTTTTAGGTGCAGATGCGGTTCAAATTGGTAGCAGATTTGCGGTAACCCAAGAATCATCGGCACATAAAAATTACAAAGAACGCATTGTACAAAGCCAAGAAGGAGAAACGGTTTTAACGCTAAAGGCCTTACAGCCAGTTAGATTAATTAAAAATGCTTTTTATGGGGATGTTCTTTCGGCTGAGAAAGCACAAGCATCTCCAGAAGAACTTTTGGCATTGTTAGGAAAAGGGCGTGCAAAAAAAGGAATATTCGAAGGTGATCTAGATAATGGTGAAATTGAAATTGGGCAAATTGCTGCTATGATTAATGATATTCCCAAGGCTTCAGAGATTGTAGAAAGTATTTGGGAATCGTTTTTAACTTCGAAAATACGAGCTGTTGATCTGTAAATCTTATTCAAGTAGCAGGTTGTTAAGCAATTGTTTACTATTAATTAACTGAATAACGTCTTTTTCTGCAAGTGCTTGCCGATACATTTGAATATGCCTAAAATTGTGTGCATCAGTACCAAGAAAGTCTATCCAACCCTTATCAGCTAGAAAATGAGCAATTTTTTTTGCAGTTGGCGAATACATGCCGCAATAAGAACCCAAATTCACTTGAAACAAGATCTCGAAATCTCTAAGTGCTTGGTACTTTGAAAAGTCATCATACATAAAGGTGTATCGCTCAGGATGTGCTAGAACGGGTGTAAAACCTTTCATTTTAAGATCGAAAACCTGACGCTCTAAACTGTTGGGCCTGCTCATGTAAGATGTTTCGAAAAGCACATACTTTCCACTTAGTGGAATTATCTGATCTGTAGCTAGGTAATAATCGAAACCTTCGTCTAGGTAATATTCGGCAGAAACCTCTAATTGAAAATCGATATTTTGAGCCTTCAATTCAGCCTGAACTTCTGCTTGTTTCTGTAAAATTATTGCCGGTGTATTTCGGTAACTATCAACCATAACATGGGGTGTAGTTATGGCTCTGTTAATTCCCAGTTTTTTCAATTCAAGAATCATGGCAATGCTATCCTCCATAGTTTGAGCACCATCGTCTATTCCCGGTAGAATGTGGCTATGCATGTCTACACTTAATCCCGAAAAATCGGCTAAAGGTTTTACAGCTGGACTAGACTTTTTGAAAATTTTGGAGAAGAAACTCAATCAGATGAAAATTTTTACAAAGATACAAGAAACCATTTTTAGGCGTCTGAATTTTAAATTTTACTAAATACGTCCTTAGTTATCTCGGAACTTTATAACAAGTCTTTTGTTGATATTATTGTGATTGGATCAAAAAACCTCAATTTAATAAACCCGCACAGCTATGATTTCAACAAACCTAATATTTTCGTTCCTACTAATTAACCTGATTATTATCAACCCTTTAAATAAACAAAAAATGTCTTTTACATTACCAGAACTTCCTTATGCAGTAGATGCTTTATCTCCACAAATTGACAGCAAAACAATGGAAATACACCATGGAAAACACCATGCTGCTTACGTAAATAACTTGAATGCCGCCATAAAAGGTACAGAGCATGAAGGCAAATCTATTGAAGCGTTAATGGGAGAAATTTCCAAACACCCAGCAGCTGTTAGAAATAATGGGGGTGGCCATTTCAACCACAGTCTTTTCTGGACAATTCTTGGTCCAGCATCAGATAAAACAGCACCAAGTAAAGAATTGGAAAGCGCAATAAAAGACGCTTTCGGCTCTATGGATAATTTTAAAGAAGAATTTACAAAAGCAGCTACCACTAGATTTGGTTCTGGTTGGGCATGGTTATCGGTAGATAAATCTGGCAAATTGGTTGTTAGTTCAACTCCTAATCAAGACAACCCGTTAATGGATGTTGCTGAAGTAAAAGGCACTCCAATTTTAGGAATTGACGTTTGGGAACATGCTTACTACTTGAACTACCAAAATAGACGTCCAGATTATATTACCGCATTCTTCGAAATTATTAACTGGAACGAAGTATCTAAAAGATTTGCTGCTGCTAAATAGTAAGCCGCTTATTAATTAGATTGAACAAAAGGCTGATTAAGTTTGTGTTTGTTTGTAGTGTTATTGATTTACTTTTAGTAAACGATTCACAACAACAAATTCAGCTTTAATCAGCCATTT
>DAIRTB010000427.1:0-2542 GCA_036804105.1 Bacteroidota bacterium
AGAGAGTTTGGTTTAAAACTTTGCGGTCTTTGCGTTAACCTTCGAGTACTTTGTGGTTAACAAAGAAACCCTTCAACTAGCAAGTAATTACATCACCCGAAAAAGAAAAAATAGAAATTACTTAGCACATTGGCTATCTAAAAGTAATCTTTGCTTAAATTACCCATGAACAATGTATCTTTGCACCCTGATTTTCTGAACTGAAAAGAATTTAAAGCGTTAGAATTAGCAATTACAAAACAATACAGTGAACGTAACAACCGAAAACACTGGTAACTTAGAATTAAAGGTTACCTTCTCTTTTGAGAAAAGCGATTATCAACCGAAGGTTGATCAGGCAATTAAAAAATTTAGAAAAACCGTAAATATCCCAGGATTTAGACCAGGAATGGCGCCAATGGGCATGGTGAATAAAATGTATGGTAGATCTATCATGCTAGAAGAATTGCAGAAAATGTTAGACGAGAATGTAAACAACTACATCAGAACAGAAAAACTAGCACTTTTAGGCAGACCTATAATGTCTGAAGACTCGGAGAATATCGACATCGATAATAAAGAAACTTTCAACTTCACGTTCGAAATGGGTTTAAGACCCGATTTGAACATCGACTTGAAAACCTTAGCTCCAGTAAATAAATACGAAATTGAGCTTACGCAAGAAGTGTACGAGGAATATGTAGAGAATGCAAGAAAACAAAACTTCGATTCTCAATTCCCAGACACTGTTTCTGAAGGCGACATCATAATGGCATCACTAGCAGAGGCAGATGAGAATGGAGTTGCTGTTGAAGGTAAAACCGCCATCACCGCCAATATTGCAGTAGATACTATTGCCGACGAAGTGCTTAAAACTTCCATCATTGGTGCAGCAAAAGAAACTCAATTCACCAGCACTTTTGCAGGAATTTTAGGTTCGGATCTTGAAGAAGCTGCAAAGAAAACCAATATGCCTGCTGAAGCATTGCCAAACCTTGATACCAATTTCATTCTTACCATCACCAGAATTAGACGTGAAGGTCTGGCTGAAATGAATCAAGAGCTTTTCGACAGAGTTTTAGGCCCAGGAAAAGTTGAAGACGAAGCAGGTTTTGAAGTAGCATTTAAGGCAGAAATTGCTAAGGTTTTCGAAAACGAGGCGCATAAAAGATTTGCTGAAGATGTTCAGATGCAATTATTGCAAACCGAAGGCTTCGAATTGCCTGATAATTTCTTAATTAAATGGGTGCACTCTAACAATGAGAAAGCCAGTATAGATGACATTAAGGAAGATTACACTCGCTCTAGAGAAATGATTAAAAGAGATGTGTTAATTGGCTATCTTTTGGAACAAAACAACCTTCAGATTGAATTTAAAGACATTGTTAATGCAGCTAAAGCGAAGATTTACAATCAGTTCTTACAATATGGAGTTCCTTTGCAGGATCCTGAATTAGGAAACTTCGCAAAATCTCATCTTGAAAAAGAAGAAAATGTAAATGAAATTGAGGCAGTTCTTAAAAATAATCTTATCGAGAACTTAATTAATGCCGAAGTAGCCTCCACTACAGTTGCTATTTCTTTAGACGATTATAAGAAACTATAAGCCCTTTAGGGTTGTTGTAACAAGAAATAAAAATACATGAACTTCGGAAAAGAATTTCGCAATTATGCAGTTAAGCATATGGGAATCAATGGTTTAACTGTTGATAAAGTAACCTCACATCAAATTACCAATCTTACGCCTTATGTAATTGAAGAACGTCAGATGAATGCACAAGTAATTGATGTTTTTTCTAGATTAATGATGGACAGAATTATCTTTATGGGTGTTCCCGTAACGGACGACACCGCCAACATTATTCAGGCCCAGTTGCTTTTTATGGAGTCTACAGATTCTAAAAGAGACATTCAGATTTATTTCAACAGCCCTGGTGGTTCTGTTTACGCAGGTTTAGGTATTTACGATACCATGCAATATATTACTGCCGATGTTGCTACCATCTGTACCGGAATGGCTGCATCAATGGCAGCAGTTTTGTTGTGTGCAGGTGCAGAAGGCAAACGTTCTGCATTGAAACACAGCAGAATAATGATTCACCAACCGATGAGTGGCATGCAAGGCCAAGTTTCGGATATGGAAATCAGCATTAAAGAAACCATTAAAGTACGTGATGAGTTGTATACCATCATCGCCAACCATACCAAACAACCCTTCGAGAAAATCAAAGCAGACTCAGATAGAGACTACTGGATGTCATCGGCAGTGGCGAAAGAATACGGTATGATCGATGAAGTTTTAGTTAGACCAATTAACGCATAAAATGGCATCAAAACAGGAAGTTTGTTCTTTTTGCGGAACCGTAAAATCTAAAACCAAAGTACTTATTACAGGTAATGGGGTGCAGATTTGTGATGCTTGTGTTTTACAAGCCAACGAAATTGTAGAAAACGAAGTGAATCTACAAGACAAGCAAAAACACAGCTTTAAATTCAATTTAAAACCGCTAGAAATTAAGCAACATCTCGACCAATATGTCATTGGTCAAGATGATGCTAAAAA
>DAIRTB010000428.1:0-2534 GCA_036804105.1 Bacteroidota bacterium
CCGAGTAATACGATTTTGGATCTTCTGGCTCAACATTAGTTGGGCAAACAATTACTTCTGCGCCGAGCGCACGTAAGGCATCTACTTTTTCTTTAGATTGTTTATCTGTTGTGGTAAATATACATTTATAACCTTTTACTACAGCCGCAATGGCTAAGCCCATTCCTGTATTGCCACTAGTGCCTTCAATAATGGTTCCGCCTGGTTTTAAAACGCCTGATTTTTCAGCATCTTCAATCATTTTAAGCGCCATTCTATCTTTTGTGGAGTGGCCAGGATTAAAAGTTTCCACTTTTGCTAGGATGGTTCCAGGTATTCCAGTTACTACTTTATGGAGTTTTACCAGTGGGGTATTTCCTATGGTTTCTAAAATATTTTCACAAATCATGGTACAAAGATAGGATAATGCGATTTAACCAACTTATTTAGTGGTTTATTTCTTCATTATGTTCGTAAGTGGATTTACAATTGTGCGCAATGCCATAAAATTCGATTACCCAATTGTTCCTGCAATCGAGTCTGTTTTACCTTTGGTGGATGAAATGGTGGTAGCAGTTGGCAATTCCGAAGATCAAACCAGGGCCTTAATTGAAAACATCAACAGTCCGAAAATCAGAATTATTGATACTATCTGGGATGATTCTTTACGTACTGGCGGAAGGGTTTTAGCTGTAGAAACCGACAAAGCATTCAAGGCCATTTCACCCAAATCAACATGGGGTATTTATATTCAAGCCGATGAAGTTTTGCATGAGAATGGTTACGCTCAACTAAAAAAAGCAATGGATTTTTATGCAGATAAAAAGGAAATAAATGGCTTACTTCTCCCCTACACGCATTTTTATGGCTCGTACGATTTTGTTGGCCGCAGCCGCAGATGGTACCGAAACGAAATTAGAGTTGTTCGGAATATTCCTGAAATCCATTCATGGAAAGATGCTCAGGGTTTCCGAATTAATGAAAAGAAAATTGCAGTGGCCAAGGTTGATGCACCTGTTCATCATTACGGTTGGGTAAAGCATCCGAAAGATCAGCAAGAGAAGCAAAAGCATTTCCACAAAATGTGGCACGACGATAATTGGATTCAGGAAAATGTTAAGCAAACCGATGCTTTTGATTACGGTCAAGTGGAGAAATTAGAGCGTTTTAGCGGTCAACATCCATTGGTTATTCAGAAAAGAATTAAGCAGCAGAATTGGCAGTTCGATTTCGATCCTGTTCATAATCAACCATTTAACAAAGAGCAAGTTTTACTGAAAATTGAACAAGTTACAGGCAAAAGACTCTTCGAATATCGGAATTACTTGATTAAGGATATTTTTAGCAATCGGTAAATTTTTAACAATGCTTCTGTTTTAGAATATATGTAGAGACAAACATTTACAATTTTCTGACGTTCTAACTACATGAAAAACCAAATACAAATCTTATTTATGCTTTTCATTGCTCTATGAGCTATGAAAGCAAATGCACAATCTTGCTGCGAAATGGCCAATTCTGGCGAGCAATTCCAGGCCTTTGCATCAAACGAATCTTTTAGAAAATTACATGCTAGTCCCCTACCCCTAACATTGGTTGAAGAAACTGGTAAGATGATTAAAATTAAAACAAAGGGTTCAGATGCAAATGCATATTTGATTTCTGCAAAAACTGCAAGCAAGCAATACCTTTTTGTGTACCAAGAATGGTGGGGATTAAATAATCATATCAAACAAGAGTCTATGCGTTTAGCTGCAGAATTTCCAGAAGTAAATGTTTTGGCCATTGATTTATACGATGGCAAAATTGCTTCAGATCCAGAAACAGCGGGTAAATATATGCAAGGTGCAAAACCTGAACGCCTAGCAGAAATTGTAAATGGTGCAATAGCTTTCACTCCTGCCGATGCTAAAATTGTGTCTATTGGCTGGTGCTTTGGTGGGGGTTGGTCTTTACAATCGGCCATAATGAGTGGTAAGAAAAGTGTGGGTTGCGTAATTTATTATGGAATGCCAGAAAAAGACATTAACAAAATAAAAACAATTAACGGCGATGTTTTGGGCATTTTTGCAACAAGAGAAAAATGGATTAATACTGAGGTAGTTCAAGAATTCGAAAACAATATGAAAACCGCTAATAAAAAGCTAGTTGTTCATAATTTCGATGCAGAACATGCATTTGCAAACCCTAGCAACCCGAATTTCGATGCTGAAAATACTAAGAAAGCAAATTATTACGTTGCAGAGTACTTGAAACAAAAGTTTAACTAGATACATACTATCATTCTAAAAAGCCCTAATTCTAAGTAAAGCCTTAGATTAGGGCTTTTTTAGGTTTAAAGTCAGGAATTATTGTTTTAGATCAGTAGATTAGAATCTATAAAAAAATAATAATTCTTGATTATGACCTTAATTTATGTACACCTAGAAGCCATGAGCTGTCCAAAAAAATTTCAAGGTAAAATTCATAAGCAAAAAATTATTTTAATACGCTTTATAAATAATTCTGAAACAAATAGTTGTGGTATAATATACTGTTGTAAACATTGTAATTAG
>DAIRTB010000429.1:0-2534 GCA_036804105.1 Bacteroidota bacterium
TAACTGGAGTTACTCATTGGGGAATTACGCCAAGGTTGCCATTCAGAGCAGATTCTAAAATTTATTGGGAAGAATCACTTTTAGAGTATCAGACAGATAATGGGTCTGATGGCTGGAATTCTATTAACACAATTGGAGTTTCAGAAAGAACAAATGGAAATGTCAACAAAGAATGCAGAATACCTTGAAGTATAATAACTGGAGCTGGCAGACCAGCAAGTTTTAATTGGTTTGGGTATTGTAATAGTAGAGATAATCCAACAGGTTTTATATTTGATCCAATTCCTGCAAATGATTTAAATCCAACAGGTTTTAATTCAACTCCTAAGTTTAGCGCCTATCAAACAGTTCTCAATACTGAAAATGGATTAGGAATTTCAAATCCTGTTGGCGAAAGCTTAAGATCTTTGGAAATTAAACAAAATACTGATTTTATTTACCTTGGAAGCATGCCGGCTGCTTTATATGATGTTACAGTAACATCTTCCTCTAACAATTTGGCTATTGATAGAAACTTAGAAATAACTAACAATTTGTTTATTGCTTCAGGAGGATTCAGAGCTGCTGGAGGAACTAAAACTGCAACATTTACAAGTGCAAGTGGGGTACTCACCAATAATGGAACCATGTTTGGCGAATTTGGTGGTAACCTGCTAACCCTAACTTTTGCAGGAAACACCAACCTTGCTGGAAGCAACAATATTGACGCAAGAACTTTCAACATAAACGAGGGTGCAACTTTAAATTGTAATACAAGAACTCTTAATAGTAATAGCTCAGGTGGTGTTATAAACATTAATGGTACAATTATAACTAGCTCAGAAGTTGGTTTGTATGACAACTCAAATTCAGCCATCAATAGTAGTGGCATAACAAGAGCCAATGTTAATTTGGGGCCAAATTCTACGGTTGTTTTTGATAACGAAAATGATGTTTTTGTGGATGGCGATTTCAACTATCAAAATTTAACCTTAATAGGAAATTCTGGTAATGAGTTTAGCATTAAAGAAAGACTTTTTACCGTAAATAAGGAATTAATTTTTAATGATTGTATTCTAGCGGCAAATAAAGATTACATAGTGGTAACATTAAATGGTACCGTCTCAGGTAATGGTGTATTTTCTAGTTTCTCTTTGGGAAATTCAGCTTCAAATTTAGATCGGAAAATGAGAATGATAATTAATGGAACAGGTTCTTTTGGCCCCCTAAATTTTGATACAGACAATCAATTCAAAAACCAATTAGATTCTCTAGTTATAAACAGAACAGGTACAGTAACGTTAGGTACTGATATAAATATAACCGACTTAAGACTAAACAATGGAATTCTAGATGCAAATGGAAATTTAATCACTTTGCCTAACAATGGTTTGTACAATGAAACCTCTACGAGTTATGTTACAGGTGAAGTTCAGAAAACTATGGAAATTGGAACAGGAGCAAATGTAAGTACTCAAGTTGCTGGTATTCAGATCAATAACACAGCTGGTGCTTCCATGGGTAGCACCTTAATTAGAATAATTTCTGGCACTCCCGTAATTGGACCAAATAATGTTGAATCTATTGCCAGAAGGTTTATTATAACTCCAGCTACTCAACCAACTAATCCCGTAACCTTCACTTATCAATGGCCTAATGCGCTGAGTAACAATATAATATTTAATGACGATGCGGCAGTTTGGAAGAGAAATCCACCCATTCAGTGGACCCTATTAGGAGATGATTTTTCAGTTTCAAACAGTAATGGCATTAATTCCATTACCTTCCCTACGCCAAGCTTTACCGAGTTTGCAATAATCAATGCTGCTAATCCACTTAATATTTCCCTTCAAAACTTTAATGCTCAATCTGTTAGAAATACTGCAGTACTAACTTGGGAAACACTTTCTGAAACTGATTCCAGATTCTTTAGTATTGAGCGAAGTATAGATGGTAAAAACTTCGAAACCATTGCAGAAGTACTAGCCGCTGGAAATAGTTCTACCAAGAAGTTTTATATGTACACAGATCATAATCCTCTTCAAAGTTCTAACTACTACAGATTGGGTTTACACAGCCAAGAAAAAGTAGAGTACAGCGCAGTTCGAACACTTAGCTTTTCTAAAAACCAGATAATTAACGTGTTCCCTAATCCTGCAAAAAATAACCTTTTTGTGGATTTAAGTACGCTTGAAAACTCAAATGCTGCGGTTCTTATTCAGCTAGTAGATTTAAATGGAAAGATTTTATTAAGCCGTCAATTGCATGATAATACCCCAATTGATTTAGGTAATATTGCCAAAGGATTGTACTTTTTAGATATCAACATTGATGGGAAACAAAGCACTCAGAAATTGGTAATCGATTAATATTCTAATTGTTTAATTATTAGCCCCATAAACATTGTTTGTGGGGCTTTTCTAGTTTTAAGCTTTTTGAAACGAGATAGAAACCATAGATTGCGAGTGAACCTAATGTGCAGGGATAATGTGGCACATCACCACATCACCACATTATCACATCAGCACATCCAAAATCTAAAATCTAAAATCTAA
>DAIRTB010000430.1:0-2527 GCA_036804105.1 Bacteroidota bacterium
GCTGTATTCTTTAGAAACCTACGCAGATTTTCTTTGCGAATTTATACCGCTGCTTAGACCAGATTTGGTTTTGCAACGTTTGTATGGCATCTCAGATCCGGAGTATCATATTGCGCCGAGCTGGGGCAAAAACCGCAGGCAAATCCAAAGTTATTTAGAAAAAACCCTTGCTGAACGAGGTGCAATTCAAGGCAGCAAATACAGGGCAAAAAACAATATTCATGAGACCACTAATTTTAGTTTGTAACGACGATGGCATTACCGCTCCAGGCATAAAAGCCTTGATAGAAGCAGTTGAACCTCTTGGCGATGTTGTGGTAGTAGCGCCCGACAGTCCGCAATCTGGCATGGGCCACGCCATAACCATTGGCGATCCGATTCGGATGCACCAGGTTGAAGGCCTTTTCGGTACCATAAAAGCGTTCGAAGTTTCGGGCACGCCTGTAGATTGTGTAAAGCTAGCCGTAGATAAAATTATCAACAGAAAGCCCTCTTTGCTGGTTTCGGGTATAAATCATGGCGCAAACAATTCCATCAATGTGCTGTACTCGGGCACCATGTCGGCAGCTATGGAAGGCGCCATTGAAGGCATTCCTTCCATCGGATTTTCCCTGTGCGATTTCTCGCATTATGCAGATTTTACCCTTGCTGGCAAGATTGCCAGATTGGTTTCGCAGCAAGTTTTAGAACACGGTTTACAGCCCGATACCTTGTTGAATGTGAACATCCCGAAGTTGGATGAAGTAGATTTTAAGGGCATCAGAATTTGCCGACAAGCAAAATCTAAGTGGAGCGAAAACTTCGAGGAGCGTGTTGACCCAAGAGGTAGAAAATATTTTTGGATGACCGGCGCTTTCAATCTCCTAGAAGAAGGCGATGATACCGACGAATGGGCGCTCCGGAATGGGTATGCGTCTATTGTGCCCACCCAGTTCGATCTTACCGCTTATAAAATGATGTCTGCACTAACCAATTGGAACTTAGATGTTTAAAAAAGATAGCCTGATTTTCGGCCTTTTGATTGGCCTTTCGTTGCCATTCCTAGGTATCATGATTTATTATCTAACCAAATACCAAGGGTATAGCCTCGGCAATTTTTTCAGAGAACTGTATTTTATGCGGATGTTGCCACCCGTAATCAGCCTTTCTGTAATTCTAAATTTAGCGGCATTCTACTTTTTTCTGAACAAGCAGAAATATGGTTATACCAGAGGCATTATATTGGCCAGTTTAATTTATGGCATGTTGCTGCTTTACTTCAAGTTTTTCTAGATGCGCTTTTATGTAATTGCCGGCGAAGCCAGTGGCGATTTACATGCCGCCAAGGTGTTACATCATCTAAAAAGATTAGATCCAAGCTCAGAATTTAGAGCCTGGGGAGGCGATTTAATGGCTGCCGAAGGCGCAACTTTGGTAAAACACTATCGGGATTTAGCTTTTATGGGCTTCGCCGAAGTAATTAGCAATTTGGGCACTATCCTCGGTAATTTAAAATTCTGCAGGCAAGACATCCTAACATACAAACCCGATGCGCTCCTGCTGATAGATTACCCGGGTTTTAACCTACGCATTGCCGAATTTGCCAAGCAAAATGGCATAAAAGTTTTTTATTATATATCGCCACAAATTTGGGCGTGGAAGCAAAATAGAGTGCATCAGATAAAGCGCTGTGTAGATAAAATGTTCGTAATCCTCCCATTCGAAAAGGCGTTTTATGCTCGCTTCAACATGGATGTGGAGTATGTTGGTCACCCATTGCTAGACGAGCTCAATAAATTTTCTTTTTCGGGTGATTTCAGGCCTGCGAATCAGCTGGGGCAGCAACCCATTTTGGCCATCCTGCCAGGCAGCAGGAAGCAAGAAATTAAAACCAAATTGCCGATAATGCAGTCGGCGGCACAGCAATTACCTATTTTCCAATCTGTTATAGCCGGAGCACCCGCACAATCCGCAGATTTCTACCAACCCTTGCTTCATATAAATGCCAAGGTATTATTTGGCCAAACCTACAACATCCTTAAAAATGCAGATCTCGCTTTTGTAACAAGCGGAACAGCAACCTTAGAAACTGCATTAATCGGCACACCTGAAATTGTATGTTATAAAGGCAACCCCATTAGTTACGCCATCGGCAAACGTTTAATCAAGGTGAAATATATTTCTTTGGTAAACCTAATACTGGACAGGCCGTTGGTAAAGGAATTGATTCAACACGAGTTAACACCCCAAAATCTGCTAAGGGAATCAGACAAAATTTTGAACAATCAGCAATACAAAACAGATCTTTTAGCTGGCTACGAAGAGTTGCGAGAGCTGCTTGGGGGTGGCGGAGCGTCGGAGCGGGTAGCGCAGGGAATTTTGAGTTTTTGTTTTTCTAAAAGAATTTTGCCTGAACTCTAAAAATTTATCCAAATAATAAATAAATTAACAATATTTATATTAAATCAGATCTCATTAAAGCACATCAATCGTTACAACATTCACAAAAACAAAAAGTCCCACCTGATTTCTCAAATGGGACTTTGTA
>DAIRTB010000431.1:0-2526 GCA_036804105.1 Bacteroidota bacterium
AATAAAATTGTCACAAATCAAGATTTCTCATTTTGTGGCAAAAAAAATTTTCAGAAAAAAAATGCCACAAACAATAAATGTTGGTCTTGTCTAAAATTTAAAGTTAAAATCACTTTAATTGCTTAAAATTGGATTTTAATAACGCATAATAATTCTTAATGGTAGATCAATTTATTGAATCCATCTCAAAAGGATATTCCTTGAAGGGTGATTATATTATTTTGGGGGCTGCAATGTTTAATGGTGAAGCTCACGATGCTGCTCAAATTAGGCTTCCTCTAAAAATGTTTAATAGACACGGATTAATTGCAGGCGCCACTGGAACTGGAAAAACCAAAACGCTGCAATTAATTGCAGAAAAACTGTCGGAAAAAGGTGTTCCAAGTTTTGTAATGGACATTAAAGGAGATTTGAGCGGTGTTGCAGTAGCAGGAACAAACAATCCAAAAATTGAGGAACGTTACCAAAAGCTAGGTTTAGCTTGGGAAGCGCATGGAAATCCGATTGAATTTTTGAGTATTTCTAATGAACCTGGCGTAAAATTGAAGGCAACATTGCTAGAAATGGGTCCCGTTTTATTTTCCAGGATGTTAGATTTAAATGATACCCAAGCTGGCATTGTGTCACTGATTTTTAAATATTGTGACGATAAAAATCTTCCGCTATTAAATCTCGAAGATTTTAAAACCACGGTAAATTTTCTTTCTAACGAAGGAAAAAATGAATTAAAAGAAAACTACGGAAGTATCCCAACTAGCAGTACAGGCATAATTTTGAGAAAAATTATTGAACTTGAGCAACAAGGCGCTGAGGTATTTTTTGGAGAGCCTTCGTTTGATGTGATGGACCTTTTAAGAACGGATGGGAATGGTAAGGGCTACATCAATATTTTTAGGCTCACCGATTTGCAGTCGAAACCTAAGCTCTTTTCTACTTTCCTCTTGAGTTTATTGGCAGAACTTTACGAAATTCTTCCAGAAGAGGGCGATATTGAAAAACCAAAACTTTGCTTTTTTATCGACGAATCGCATCTGATTTTCAATGGGGCAAGCAAGGCACTGCTTGAGCAAATTGAGACCATAATTAAATTAATTCGCTCAAAAGGAGTGGGTGTATTTTTCATCACCCAAAATCCACAAGATATTCCAGCACCGGTTTTAAGTCAGCTGGGTCTTAAAGTTCAACATGCACTTAGAGCTTTTACTGCAAAAGACCGAAGAGATATAAAGCAAACGGCCGAAAATTACCCTACATCTAATTTTTACACAACTGACGAAGTCTTAACATCGTTAGGAATTGGCGAAGCCTTGGTAACTGGTTTAAACGAAAAAGGAATTCCGATGCCATTGGCAGCAACTTTACTTTGTACGCCAGCTTCTAGAATGGACATTTTAACCAACGAGGAAATAAATGCTATCGTAAAACAATCTAAAATAGCGCCTTTCTACAATAGAGCGCTTGATTCTGAAAGTGCACACGAAATTCTTAAAAAGAAAATAAAAGCAGAAGCAAAGGAGGTTGAAGCTGATGAAAAGATTCCAACACAACCAACTTCTAGAAGAGCAGAAAAATCAACTTTTGAGAAGGCATTGTCTAACCCAACAACTAGGAGCTTGGCAAATACCGTTATTAGAGAAGTTACCAGAGGCTTAATGGGAATTTTAGGTTTAAATTCAACAAGAAGATCGAGACGATAACAACCAAATTTAGATATGTTACAAAACCTTATTGAACAAAACAAAGATCAGATTACCGATCTTTTGAGCAACAAATTTAATTTAGATGCTCAGAAAAGTAACGCAGTTACCGATACTATTGGCAATGTTTTCCAACAATTTGCTGGAGAAAAGTTGAAAGATGGTTTTCAGTTAAGCGATTTGCAAGACCTTTTCAATCCATCTACCAACAACACAGGAAACAATGTTTTTGGTACTTTGAGCGAGTTGGTAAAAGGAGCACTTAATAAAAACAATTCAGGCTTGGGCTCAGATATAATTGATCGTATCTCGAATGGAGGTTTAGACGAAATTATTAAAATGATTTCTGAGAAAGGGTTAGGAAATCTTGACCTAGGCGGACTTTTCGGCTCAATCTTAGGTGGAAAATCTGGCGGACTTGGCGGAATGCTGGGAAACTTGTTTGGGAAATAGAAATTCATGAAAACAAAAAAGCCTCGATTTAGGTCGAGGCTTTTTTATTGTTGAATAATTAGGTTAATTACTTAACCATATTACAGTTTATAACTGCAATTGGTTTACCATTAGTACCCATTTGAAAAAGTACCGCAGCAACTTTTAATTTCGCTGGAACTTGAGTACCAGAGATGTTGTAAGTAAATTCTTTCTTAAATTCATCTGTAGTAGTTATTGCACCATTTTTCAATTCAACACCAAATGTTGGGGTTACAGCACCACGAACCAAATTGTCGTGTTTGTAATTTGGATCTGAAGCACCATTTTGTGTAGCTACAACACCATCTTCCAAAATGTAAACTGCTAAATTATATTTACCAGCAGGTAAAGCACT
>DAIRTB010000432.1:0-2523 GCA_036804105.1 Bacteroidota bacterium
AGCAGCAAGAAGTGAATTTGAAAGCAATTGCAGAACGCAATACTTTTACCATCACCACAGGGCATCAGTTGGTTTTGTTTACGGGTCCACTTTACTTTTTGTACAAAATTGCGGGGGTAATTAACCTCAGCAAGAAATTGAAGAAGCAGAATCCGCAATATCATTTTGTACCCATTTTTTGGATGGCCACAGAAGACCACGATTTTACAGAAATTGCCAGCGTAAAAGTGAACGAGCAGAAGCTCACTTGGAATAGAAATGATATTGGTGATGCCGTTGGGCGGCTAAGTACAGAAGGTATTTCACCTTTGGTGGATGAAATCTCGCAGCTTTTGGGCGAAACCCAGCATAAACAACAATTAGTAGAAATTTTTCAGAAAGCTTACCAAGCAGAAAATCTAGCTGCTGCTACTCGAATTTTAGTACAAGAACTCTTTGCTGAGTATGGATTGCTTTGTTTGGATGGCGATAGCAAAAACCTAAAAAATAGTATCATTCCCATAATTCAAGCGGATGTTTTAGAGAATGCGCCAATTGAAATCATCCAAGAAAGCAATAAAATGCTGGAGGAAAAAGGATATGGTTCGCAGGCATTTACCAGAGAAATCAACTTCTTCTACTTGAACAACAAAAAGCGCCTGCGCCTTAGCAAAGAAGGCGAAGAATTTAAGGTTGTAGATGGTGGAATTCGCTTCACACAAGTTGAAATGGAGGCAGAAATCTTGAATCATCCAGAAAGATTCAGTCCAAATGTTAACCTTCGTCCGCTATACCAAGAAACCATTTTGCCCAATATTGCTTATTTAGGTGGTGGCGCAGAAGTTGCGTATTGGTTTCAACTTAAGGGCGTTTTCGAACATTTTGAAATTCCATTTCCTGTGGTGATGTTGCGTAACTCTGTTTTAATTGCAGATGCCAAAAGCGTAAAGAAAATAACCAAGAATGGTTTTTCATTAAAAGAAGCATTTCTGCCATTTGATGAACTAAGTGCCTTGTACATAGATAAAAACAGCGACTCAGAACATAATTTTGAGGAAGAATTCAAGAAGCTAAATAAGCTATTTGAAAAGTTATCACACAAGGCAGGAAGCATAGACTCTACGCTAGAACCTCACGTTTTAGCAGAAGGCAGAAAAGCGGAAAAGCAATTGGAGTCTATCCAGAAAAAGGTAAAAAGAGCTTTGAAATTGAAGCATCAAACTGCGTTAAATCAGATAAAATTCGGCAAAGATCAATTATTTCCTAGCAACGGATTGCAAGAACGTAGCGTAAATTTCAGTTCGTATTTCGCATTGTACGGCCCAGAATTTATAGATTATTTGGTTCAGCATTTAGACCCATTGAGCACCAAGTTTTTGATTGCAGAGGAGTTGTCGTGATTATTAGGGGTAAGGAATAAGTAGTAAGGAGTAAGGGGGGTTATTCTGCATTATCCTGATTTTCTATTCAATGTATAACCAATTCCTATAGACGGAGATAGTAGGAATTGCGAATTCCTATCGAACGTATTGATTTGGTAAATTGGATTTAATTCACAGTTTAATCTAAAATTCTTTGATATTTGCCAACCAATTCCAAGATTACCCATAATGCCGATACCCATTGGTAATTTAATTTCATTCGCTCTATTAAAATCTTTAGATAAATAGCGAAATCCCCAAATTAAACCACCTCCAGCATACCAACTCAATTTCTCATTTATATTGCTCTGATAAATAGTCGACAAACCCAATCCATATCCAGCAATATCGCTTCCTGATAGCGCCATTCCGATTCTTGGTAAAATAATAAGTCTATTTTGCTCCGAATACAATTTAATAAATTGTCCAGTTAATGAGTAACCTGTTCTTATACTTGGTTCCCTAGATGAAATATCACCCCAACCCTTTAAGGTCAAATTGAACCTTTCAGTAAAACCATAAGATATTTGGCCTGAGACACCTGCTGTTATAGGGCTTCCTCCCAACTCTTCTGGTCTTGCTTCAGGCAATAATTCAAATGCGCCCTGAAGATCAATTTGCTTTTCTTTAATGGGTTGATTTGTTAGATTAATTGAAGGGCTGTAGACCAGACTTTTAGAGCAACTCGAAAGTAGCCCAATAAACATAATCAGAGTAATCTCCTTTAAAATAGAATTTATTTGATGTAGTATCATAATACAATTATACAATGCTTACTTAAATTCATCGTAAATTTTTTGCAATTCTGCGTTAACCTATCACCAAATTAGTCCTTTGAGCCCTCTGCGTAATTTCTTTGCACACTTTGCGTAAAACTAGACCCATATAAATCTTTGCGCCCTTTGCGTGAAACTTAGCGCTCTTTGCGGTTAAAAAACCCTACTTAAACAAATTCCGCCAAACAATCTTAAGATGATTAACCAAGTTCACCCAAAAACCGAAATGGGATTTAAGAATAGCATACCGCTCCTTCCAAGCAGTCTTTTTTCTTTGTGTGGATGTACCTCCAGCTAAAAAAGTGCTGATAACCAAATTTGTGTTATGAATCGTTTTAGCAGCCTTC
>DAIRTB010000433.1:0-2256 GCA_036804105.1 Bacteroidota bacterium
TCTCACACTAAAACTAACAGACTGCGTTCTGCCAAGATCGTCGGAGGCTTTGAGTTGGTAGTTGCCTGATGTTTTGAAGGTGTGGAAATAAGGTTTGCTAGGAGTAGATTTTCCAAGATATTTTTCATCTAAAAACCAGAAAATGGTGCTGGCATCAGCTGGCGCCTCAATTTCGAAAGCCATTTCTCCATCTTCGGTTTCATCAATCCAGTATTCTTTTCCGTTGATGGGTGTTTTGAAACTCAAAACTCCAGATAACTGCTTTTGCGTGCAGGCATCGTTATGTGGAGGTGGAAGCAACAATGCGCTGTTGCTTGCTTGCATAAAACTGAGCAGTTCTGGCGGCGGATTATCATAATGCTTTACCTTATAACCACTTGCGGGCAAGCAGGATTTGCAATAGCTAATCTGTTCAAAAGCATCTACTTCAACTTGTTTTAAATGACTGCAAATTTGATAGTTCGAAATTCCTGGTAAGAAGTAATCGTTTATTAAATCGGTACAGAAATCTGCTGGAGGCATGCCCGTTTTTGCACAAACGGAACGTTCTCGGATATTGGGTGCCGGAAACAATTTCGGCCCTTGAGATCCAGGATCAATTGCATCGAACAGCTTAAACAAAATAGGTGTAGCAATTTCTGCTCCGCTTAGAACTGGGTTGCCCGTATTATCGAAATTGCCTGCCCAAACGCCTATGGTGTATTTATGGTTGTAACCAATGCTCCAAGCATCTCTTCTGCCGTAAGACGTGCCTGTTTTCCATGCGATTCTGGGTGCGTAAATGCTGTAATCGTGCGTGAGGGGAAAATCTGGTCTTTGCACTCTTTTTAAAATATCGGTAACCATGCTGGCGGCTTCTTCGCTGCAAAAACGTTTGGTTGGATTTGGTTTCTGCGTTGCCAAAAGTGTTGGTTTATGGTAAACACCACCGTTTGCGAGACCTGCAAAAATTCCTGTCAATTCTTCCAAAGTAACGCCACAACCACCTAAAATGGCCGAAAGCCCCAGTTTTTTGCGGTCTTTCTGAATTTGTTTGAAGCCATGTTTTCCCATTAAATCGATAAAATTTCCAACTCCCACTGCCGACAAAAGTTGTACCGCTGGCAGGTTTAATGAAAATGCCAGTGCATCTTCTGCACTCACGGTTCCATTAAATCTTTGGTCGAAATTTACGGGTCTGAATCCATCGAAATCTTTGGGCACATCCAGCAAAATGGTTTTGGGCGTTATCAATCCTTTGTCTATGGCTTGAGCAAAAATCAACGGCTTGAGCGTACTTCCAGGCGATCTGATGGCTTTAATTCCATCAACTTGACCTTGGTAAAAATCCTCATCGAAATCTGCTGAACCCACATACGCCACAATTTTTCCTGTTTCATTTTCAATTACCATGGCGGCAGCATTCCCAATTCCTTTGGTTCTAAGCATTTCAATTTGGCGTTTCAAGACCGTAGCGCACTGTTGCTGGGTTTCGAAATTGATGTTGGTTTGGTAAGTTTTATTACCTGATGCTTTTAATCGGTTGGCCAAATGCGGACTGTATTTCGGGGCAATTAATCGTTTGTTTGGAACTGGTTCTGCAATGGCATCGGCAATGTCTTGCTCACTTAAATTTGCTTTTTTTGCCAATAATTGCACCCATCGGTTTTTCTCCTCCATCAACAATTCTGGGTTTCTACCTGCGCCCAAACTATTGGGTCTGTTTGGAATAATGCTTAGAGAGATGATTTGCCCAAGCGATAAATCCTTCGGTAAACATCCATACAACAAAATGGAAGCAGATTTTACGCCTTCGATATTTCCACCATACGGCGCAAGGTTGAGGTAAAGCTGCAAGATTTCGGCCTTAGAATATTTTATTTCCAACTGAAAAGCTCTGAAAACTTCGATTATTTTGCTCCAAAAGGTTCTTGGTCTGGGTTCCAGAAGTCTTGCCACTTGCATGGTAATTGTGCTAGCGCCAGAGGTTCTTTTTTTACTGCGGATGTTGTTTACTGCGGCTCGAACAATGGCAATCGGATTCACCCCGAAGTGGTAATAAAACCATTGGTCTTCTTTTTGGGTGATGATTTTTTGCAGCCGCTCGTCTATTTCTGATAGCTCAATCTTCATCCGCCATTTCTGATCAGATGCCAAAAAAGCATGCATCAATTTTCCTTGTTTATCGTACACCAAAGTTGAATGCGGCGGCAGCTTTGGCAACGGAAAAAGAAAATGTAGAATAAAGAAAATGCTGGCAACCGCTAAAGTTATAGC
>DAIRTB010000433.1:2266-2517 GCA_036804105.1 Bacteroidota bacterium
TTACGGATTTAGAACCGTTAGTCTGCCTAATCCATTCACACTGTAAACGGTTGGGTCGTACATGGCCTCAGCGCTTATTGGTCCAAGAGAGAAATCTCCAGGACTAACCGCTCGGGTTAAGTAATAGAAATCTTGTTGTTTACTGGTGGCTGTGAGATACATATTCACTCGATCGTCTCGCATATCTACATGGTCTGGAGTGAGTGGATCTTTCAACCAGCCAAGCTCTGCAACTGCACTTATACGTGGAT
>DAIRTB010000434.1:0-2503 GCA_036804105.1 Bacteroidota bacterium
CCATTCCGTCTTCAACCAAGAGTTCTTCGCCTTCATAACTTTCGAACATGCCCAAGGCCAAAGGGAAGCATTCGTTTAAGGAACTTTGCATGCGGGCTTTGCTTTCTTCATTACCATCAGTAAATAATTGTTTTACGAATGTATTTGCATGAAATACATGATATTTAATCTCGCCTTTTATTTTTCTAGCCAATAAAGCAAGTGGCATAAAATTGGAGGTTACTAAACTGTTGAAACGCAATTGCTCTGCGGTATCGAATAAAAAGTGGCGCATCAAACTGAAATCGTACTCTCCAATTGGGTATTCCACCAAATGGCAGCAGCGCATTTCAGATTCTTTTCTGGTGAAAGCCTCTAAGTCTGGATCTCTAAAACCCAACTCAGTATTTAGAATTTGGAAAAGGTTATAAGCATGGCCAACCTTATCTTGAGCGATCGATGAAAATGCGATATCTTCTTCTAACATCGGCCCAAGACCTGTCCACTCTGAGTTTCTATGACCAATAATTAGCTGATCGTCGGCAGTTTTGAGCAAAAAGTTTGCTAAAGCGTTTTTAATATTCTGATCCATTTTACTGACCTTCTTGTTGTTGTTTTTTGTAAGCGTTAATCTTATCCATTACCTTGTAACCACTTGCTTCACGGTAAGTTTTATCGGGAGTTGTGCTAAAAATATCTGCATCGCTGTAATCGAGTGCGTGCATGTGTTCAGTTGCTACAATCCAAATATTGGCTGTTTCGCCTCTTCTTCCATACTGCTCTTTTGCAAATAGCAAAGCCATTTCTGGGCTTGGTGCATGCACAATTCCAACAGAAACATGCTTATCGCCCGTTTTCTTTTGATGAAAAACTTGGTAGGTAATAAAATGACTATTTTCTGCAAGTAGTTTTTCAGCCTGAGGTTTATCCTCTGCTAAATTCAATCTGTTTACTCTTGGATCTAAAGATTGGATATTCATGGTTCGGTTTAAAAAATTCCGGGTCATTTTGGATCTGACCCGGACAAGGATTTTGGATTTTGTGAACTCATACTCAACTATGCCAATGGCACAGTATATTTTTGGTCGGCTTTCGATAGCGCTGCACGCACCCAAGCTCCACGTATTTCTGATTCCTGTCGAACGGCCAAACGCTCTTTGTTGCATGGGCCATTACCTTTAATAACTTCGAAGAATTCGTCCCAATTCGGATCTGAAAACTCCCACTGATTGGTAAACGGATTCTTTTTCAAGTCTGGATCTGGAAGTGTTAATCCCAATTCCCAGATTTTCGGAACGTACATGTTTAAGAACTGCTGACGCATATCATCGTTCGATGCCATTTTAACCTTCCATTGCATCAATTTTTCGGTGTGAACACTCATGGTATCACTTGGTCCGAAGAAGTGCATAATGGGTCTCCACCATCTATTTAAAGCATCCTGAACCATATCTCTTTGGTAAGGAGTTCCAGTTGCAAGGAATACGAAAACATCGTGACCTTGTTTCAAGTGGAAGCTTTCTTCGTAACAGATTCTTTCCAATGCTCTGCAATATGGACCATAAGATCCTTTAGAATTTGCAACCTGATTAACAATAGCTGCTGCATCAATCAAAAACCCGATTACCGCAACGTCTGCCCAAGTTTTTGCTGGGTAGTTGAACACGTTAGAGTATTTAGATTTACCGTTGATGAGATCGTTAATCATATCTTCTCTGCTTTTTCCTAGCGTTTCTGCGGCGGAATAAAGTAATTGAGCATGACCAATTTCGTCTTGAACTTTAGCCATAAGCGCCAATTTCCTTCTGAAACCCGGAGCTCTTGTAATCCAAGTGCCTTCTGGTAAAGCACCTATAATTTCAGAATGGGCGTGTTGCTCAATCATTCTGATAAGTTGTTTTCTGTAAGCGGCAGGCATCCAATCTCTTGGTTCTATTTTCTCTCCGGCTGCAATTTTCGCCTCAAATTCGGCTAATGCAATCGGATCATCCTGCTGATCGGCGGCTGGCTTCTGCTGCCCTTCCTTCTCGTAAATATATCCTCCTCCGTACATAATGTATGTTTTTTATTGTTTTTTAGTTAATCCGTTCAAGAAAAGATTGTAGATAAGATCTGCAATCTCCACTGCGCCCAATCGGCCATCAGGTTTATACCATTCGAATACCCAGTTCAAGGCCGATAGCAAGCTCAGGGTTGTAATTCGGTAGTCTTCAACTTCTATTTCATTTGCATTTACGGCAGCTTTTAGCAACTGCATGATGTAATTTTGGTACGACTTTCTTATCTGAATAAATTCTGAAAGAAAGGGCTCGCTTAGGTGGCGCCACTCTTGCAAAAACACTGCCGATGCTTCCAAATTATACGTTACCACCAACACATGTGCATATATGGCTTGCTTTAATTTTTCTTTGGGTGATGTCTGTGCTGCTAGTACCAACTCACTTTCCGACAAGAAAAGATCTGCCATTTCGAAGCAGATTTGGCGCAATATTTCCTCTTTACTCTTGATGTGACTGTAAATAGA
>DAIRTB010000435.1:0-2498 GCA_036804105.1 Bacteroidota bacterium
TGTCTGGATCTAAGGTGCTGATTTCATCCATTTGTTCCGGATCAATTTCTTCCTTTTTCCGTTTGAACAATTTCTGAGAGGCTGTTTGAGTAACCAAACTGAGTGGTACTCTTATGGTGTAATCCATGTTCAGGTTTAAATCCTGTTTACCAGAAATTTCAATAAATCCGAGTGTGGAATTTATTCGCATATTCGGAATTTGTAAAGTTCCATTATTGAGCGTTAGCGTGTTTTGCAGAGTATCGAAGCCAACTCTTTGCAAATTCTTATCTTGAAAAAAGGTAGAAAGTGCATTGAAAGCGGCATATTTCAGGATTACACCATTTACAATTCGTGCTTTTATGTCAAGTTGCGCAGTTTCAATTATTGGGGTTAAATCTGTATGCATTTTAATTTTACCCTTGATGTTCCCAGTAAAAGTGCCTTGAATATTAGAAGAGACCAACTCGTCTTGCCCAAAATTATCGAATTTAATAAAGAGCTTTTCCAAATCGATATTGCTCATAATAATGTTTGGACTAAAGTAGATTTCGTTCGGATTACTACCATTAAAATAGCCTTTAATATTAAAACTGCCACCAGCTGTTTTGCCTGAAATATTGTCTAAATACAGGAAATGCTCCTGATTCAAGCGCATATTGGCATCGAAATTATCGATCATGTAATTACCGTAACTGAACTTTCCGATGCTAAAGTTAAAAGCTAAATCGCTCCAAGGCAAAGTATAAACATTGAATACACTATCGTGATAACTTGCATCTTTAGTCTGATTTGGCGATGCTGTTTCGTAACTTAATAGTTCATCAAGATTCAATACAGGTGCGTGAATTCTAACCGAATTCTGTTTTTGTTGTTTCCCATCGCCCAAATAATAAACAGCATCGGCAGTGAAAGAAGAACTGCCCATTTTTCCGCCAAAATTATTAACCGTGAGCAAATCCTGCTCCCAATGTATGCGCCCTTTAAACTGTTCTAATTTAATTGGATGTAAGGATGCTTTAGTATAAAGTTTATCTAAATATAAATCGGCAGAGTGAAGACTATCTTGGTAGTGTAATGCAACATTTCCTTTAATATTCAAAGCATTAAAAACTTCCTTTCTATATTCTTCAGGTACAAAGTTTTCGCCATCATAAGCAAATAAATCGCTGAGCTGTAGTTTGTTAGAAACTAAATCGAAGTATAGTTTGGTATCTCCTTTAGGTATATCTTCAAACCACAAATTATAGTTGTCTAATTTTCCAGTAAAGTGGAAATCGCTTTGGTCTATTAAACCGGAAAAATCTATTACAGAAAATTGAGTGGTGTCTATAAGAATATCGGCCTTGAAATTATTGAGTTTATGGGGGTATTGCTGCAATTTAGCCTCAAGTTTGTCGATGAAAAACTCGCCAATTGGCAGATTTGGAGATTCTGTTATGGCTTTCGCTGAACTATTAAAATGCATATCCAACACCAAGTTTTTTATTTTTTCTTTGGTGGATGATGTGGAATCTTTTGACGTTCGAGTAAGCTCTTCCAAATTCAGGTTGGTAGATTTTATACGTGTTTTAACCGAAATGGGGATGTTTGTATGATGTAAAACCGCTGGTAAATCGCTCACCTCGGCTGTGAGATTTAAATCTGAATTCCCCATTTTTAAATCGAATTGCGAGATTTTGGCAGCATGACCATCCATAATAGCTCGCACATTTAGCTTGTGAATAGGTTGAGGCAAATCTGGAGATTCGAAACTCAAATTATTTACCTCTAAAGCTGCATAATAAGCTTCGTTTACTTTTTCAATGGCTTTTTCAGGCTGACTGAGATCTATTATGTCTCTAAAATTCATCTGTAATTTTACCTGACCTTTAAGATTTTCTAAATCAGTTAGGTTAAAAAATTCTGCAAGAAAATCTAAATTAAAATCTGAATCTAATTGAAGTGCTATATCTGGAGATTTAAAATTTTCAACCCTTAGGTTTCCTGTAAAAATACCTGCTTCTGGTCTAGCTCTCAGGTCTTTAAGCTCGAAAACGCTGGTTTCTAAGGTTCTGTTTTGGCCGTTTGTATAGGTAGCTTCAAAATAGAGTTCATCTAAGGTTCTTTCATTTTCGTTGTTAGTAAAAAAGGCTTCCTTACAGCCGAAACGTGCGTTGATAAGAGGTTGATAACCATTAATACTTTTCCCATTTATATCGACAGAAAAGAATATTTCTCCGGCGTTATCATAACGTGTTAAAGCAGGTGCAAGCTCATCGGGTGCGAAGGCTAGGAACATATCGAAGTCCTTTTTTAAACCATCCAATTTTAAGTTTAGCTCCAAATCGTTATTCAAATCTGCTGTTCCTGTAACTTTGAAAAGGGCATCGTTTATACCAAAATTCCCTTTGTTGAAGCGCAGCAATTCTTCAACGGTATTGTAAGAAACATCGGTATTTAATGTTAGCGATTTGTCTTTTAAGAAAGTAGGTTTGTCGAATTCGTAAAGGGTAAATTTAGCATTTGCATCAATTGAA
>DAIRTB010000436.1:0-2496 GCA_036804105.1 Bacteroidota bacterium
TGTTTCTAGGCTGCTATCGGGTTTGCGTCTAATGCCTTCAACTCTTCCCCAAAAGCCTTTTTTTGTTATCTGATAACCCATGCTTTCTACTTTCTTGATGTCTGCATCTGCATTATAATGTTCCTCGAATTTTATCTCATCGGGTTTCCATTGATGGTGCATTCTAGGTTGAGCAACAGCATCTTGCATGGTTTTGTTGAAGTGGAAAACCAGCATTAAGGTCTGAAAAACCGATGTTGGAATGGTGCTTCCACCGGGTGTGCCCACTACCATAAAAAGTTGGTTGTTCTTGGTTACTATGGTTGGAGTCATAGAACTTAAAGGTCGCTTTCCAGGAGATATAGCATTTGCCTTTGAGCCGATTAAACCATAAGCATTTGCCGTTCCTGGTTTTGCACTGAAATCGTCTAATTCGTTATTCAATAGAAATCCTGCACCAGGAACTACCACATAAGAACCATATCGGCCATTAAGCGTGGTGGTTGCAGAAACTGCATTTCCAAAAACATCTACAATAGCGTAATGCGTGGTTTCTGTACTTTCGTAGCCATCTATCTCTAAGGGAGAAACATTTGCAGGCTTGCTTCTGCCTGCTTTAAACTTTCTGAACCGTGCTTTCAGCGTGCTATCGTTAACCAATTCTGCTACTGGAACCTGAACAAAATCGGGATCGCCCAACCATTTAGAACGATCGGCATACGCAATTTTACATGCCTCAGCAAAAAAGTGGATGTATTTCGGATGGGTTGGGTGCCACTTTTGGATCGGTTGAGTTTCTGCCAAGTTAAGCATCTGACTCAAAATGATTCCTCCCGATGAGGGTGGCCCCATGCTAGCTAACTCGTATTCTTTGTATTTTATTTTTAGTACGGGTCTCCAAATGGCTTCGTAGGCGTCTAAATCCGCCTGAGTCCAATTTGCACCTAAAATTTTGGCAGCTTCCAGCATTAAATCTGCGGTTAATCCGGTGTAAAACCCGTCTTTTCCAGCAGCGGCAATTCGTAAAAGGGTTTTGGCAAAATCTGGATGTTTAAGCACATCGCCTTTTTGCCAAGCTTTTCCATCAGGATTCAAATATGCTATCGGATGCAAATTGTACTGTCTGAATTGATCCGCATTTTCATTAAGCATCTTGGCTTCTTTCTCCGTTAGAATCACGCCATCCGAAGCTAATTTAACAGCAGGTTCAACTAAGGTTCTCCATGGGAGCGTACCAAATTCTCGATGTAATTTCCACATGCCAGCTACCGTTCCTGGAATCCCGGCTGACAGTATTCCTGCTCTGCTCAATCTGTCAATTGGGTTGCCCTCATCATCTAAAAACATATCAACTGTTGCAGACATTGGCGCACGTTCTCGGTAATCGATACTTGCTAAAGTGCCATCGTGGTGGCGCAACACAATAAATCCACCACCCCCAATATTCCCAGCGGCAGGCAGGCAAACGGCCAAAGCAAACTCCACAGCGATGGCTGCATCATACGCATTTCCACCTTGCTGCAAAATTTGTAAACCAATTTCGCTAGCAGCAGGATGGGCCGAAACTACCGCAGCATTCTGAAATGTGTTCTGGGCAAATCCACAATAAGTTAAAAACGCAAGAATTAGAAAAGTAAAGGTGCTCCGCATCTTTCAAATGTATTGAGAATGCTTTGTTAATGCAAAAATGAGTTTCATCTGTAAAAACACTTTTTTTCTTTTCTGGTGATGTTTTTACGTGGTTACCAAAACCCAGATTTGTAATTAATAAACACTATGGACGAACAGTTTATGTATTTTATCTGGAGCAGCAAGCTTTTCAAATGTCAAGACCTAAAAACTGTTGATGGAAAGCCTTTGGAAATTGTGCATCTCGGCCAAAGAAACCATAATAGCGGACCAGATTTTATAAATGCCAAAATAAAGATCGACAACCAACTTTGGGCTGGGAATGTAGAAATGCATGTAAAAGCATCCGATTGGCAGCTGCACAAACATCAGCACAACCCCGCTTTCGACAATGTGATTCTTCACGTAATTCTAGTTAACGATCAGTATCAACCGCAACGAGTAGATGGAACGCTAATTGAAACCTTTAATTTGAAGGAATATCTAATTGAAGAAACCTATCAGCGATACGAAAACCTTAAAACCAGTTTAAGCCCAATTCCATGCGGTAGTAAGGGCGCTAATATCGATTCCTTTATTAGAGACAGCACCTTAGAAAGTGTGCTATTTCAAAGATTGGAGTACAAACATCAGCTTATTATCAAAGACTTAGAACAGTTTACTGGAAACTGGGATCGAATTTTTTTGCGAAATCTCTTCAGATATTTCGGCTTTAAAATCAACAACGATGCTTTTCTGGCACTTGCCGATAGCCTTCCGATTTCCGTACTGGCGAAACTTAGGCACAATACAAAATCGCTGGAAGCAGTTCTATTGGGTCAAGCCGGGTTTTTAAATCAACCGAAAGATGCATACAGTGCAGAACTTCGAGAAATTTATCTGAACGAG
>DAIRTB010000437.1:0-2495 GCA_036804105.1 Bacteroidota bacterium
TTTTTTCACCCAATCTAGAACGGTTAGAAAATATCCAAAACCAGTTGGTGCCGCACTTCTTGGCTACATTGGTGAGGTTGACGACAAAGCCATAGAAGCATCGAACAATTATTATCAAAGAGGCGATTATTTCGGAATTGCTGGTTTGGAATATCAGTACGAAGAGTATCTCCGTGGAAACAGAGGCGTGAAATATGTTTATGTAGATGTTTTCAATCGTGAAAAGGGAAAATTTAAAGATGGAGAACTAGATTCTCTGGCAGTTTCTGGAGAAGAACTTCATTTATCTCTAGATCTCCGCTTGCAAGAATATGCAGAAAAGTTGATGGTTAACAAGCGTGGGAGCGTAGTGGCCATTGAACCTTCTACAGGAGAAATTCTTGCTTTTGTAAGTGCCCCAACCTACGATCCCAATATGTTAGTTGGTGCAAACAGGGGCAAAGGTTACAGAGCATTAATAATGGATCCTTTTAAGCCACTGTTTAACAGGCCAATACAAGCACGCTATCCACCAGGTTCTATGTTTAAACTTGCCCAAGGCGTTTTGGCAAATTATTTAGGATTGATTGATTTAACAACCCACTTTCCATGTGGTGGTGCATATTATTTAGGTGGAATTAGAGTTGGCTGCCACAGTCACCCCGGTGGTTTAGATTTAAACGGATCGATTCAACATTCCTGCAATCCATATTATTGTGCAGTTTTTAGAAGAATAATGGAACGCCCAGGCATGAAAGCCGAAGATGCTTACATAGATTGGCGCAATTACATGGGTTCTTTTGGCTTTGGCGATAAATTGGGCATCGATATCCCGAACGAGGGAACTGGCTTATTGCCTAAACCAGAATATTACAATAAAATTTACGGACAAGGAAGATGGAAGTTTTCCACCATTATTTCGCTCTCCATCGGCCAAGGTGAGCTAGGCGTTACGCCCTTGCAAATGGCTAATTTTATTGCAACTTATGCAAATCATGGGTTCTATTATCCACCCCATTTTGTAAAGGCAATCGGAAAAGAAAAAAAGAAAATCGAGAAATACATTACCCCAATAGTAACCCCATTCGACACTTCTCTTTTTACCACAACTTTAGATGGATTACAAGCCGTAACCGAAAGTGGTACCGCACGCCAAGCGGCAATAAAAGGGATTCCAGTTTTAGGTAAAACAGGTACAGTTCAAAATCCCCATGGAAAAGATCATGCTGTTTTTGTAGGCTATGCGCCAAGGGTAAATCCGAAAATTGCCATAGCTGTGGTAGTTGAGAATTCCGGTTTTGGTGGCACATGGGCAGCGCCAATTGCAAGTTTGTTAATGGAGCTTTATTTAAACGATTCCATTAGTAGGCCAGCCTTAGAGAAAAGAATGGTGGAAGCTGATTTTATTTATTACGGAAATCCACCCAATAAAGTAGTTTCAACACAGGTGCCAACAAGAGAGCCTTCTGTAATGATTCCTATTGCACCCTTAAAACCGAGGCCTGATACAACCTCTAATATCCTAAAACAGCCGGCAGAAATAAGAGACGATTTATGAGAGAGCGGAAATACCTTCTTCAATTTATAGACCCTATTGTGCTCTTTGTGTATTTCGCTTTGATGGGCATTGGTTGGATATCCATTTATGCAGCCGTTTACGATCCGGAGCATATGAGTATTCTCGATGCAAGCCAAAGTTATGGCAAACAGTTCATCTGGATTATAACCTCAGTAATCATTATGATTCTGATTTCTGCTATAGATTTTCGGGTTTTCGAAAAGGTGGCCATTCCAGTTTATATTGGCATGTTTCTATTGTTGATTTTTGTAGCACTTTTCGGCAAAACGGTAAACGGACAGAAAGGTTGGTTTGAAGTTGGTTCTTTCTCCTTACAACCATCGGAGTTTGCCAAGTTTGCTACCAATTTGGCTATAGCCTATATTCTTTCCAGTTTTAAGGGAATTCGGCGAAAACCTAAAGAGATTCTATTGCTTTTTGGGGTGATTTTAGTTCCTGCCTTAATAATACTTTTGCAGCCAGATACAGGCAGTGCGCTTGTTTATGCTTCTTTCATTTTTGTATTCTACAGAGAAGGAGTAATTCCGGGGTATTTTTTGGTGATTGGGGCAACAGCCATTTTACTAGCAGTATTGGCATTATTGTTCCAGCCTATTCACATTATTATTGCTTTGGCCATTATTGCGGCACTTTATGTGGTCTTTACCGCTATGTTTAAAAGGACTTTTATCAGGGCAATGTTTATTTCTTTGGCCCTCGTAATTTTTTCATCTGGTTTGGTTTTTAGTGTTAACTATTTGGTAACCAATGTACTGCAAGATCACCAAAGAACTCGTATTTATGTATTATTAGGTTTAGAGAAGGATGTGAAAAAAGCGGGTTACAACGTGCATCAGTCTATGATTGCCATTGGCTCTGGTGGCCTTTCTGGAAAAGGTTTTTTAGAAGGCACTCAAACCAAATTCAATTTTGTATCAGAGCAAAGTACCGATTTTAT
>DAIRTB010000438.1:0-2485 GCA_036804105.1 Bacteroidota bacterium
TAAATAGGAATTTAGAATTCAATCCCATAGCAGATTTAATATTATCCACTGGCTTCATTCCCAGATTATTAATCATCTGTTGACCTTCGCCACTGTTTAATAAAAATTTCACAATTGAGAAGCTGCTTACTGGAGGTGTAACTTCTTTTTTGGGCTCAACTTCTTCAATTGCAAGTTGTTTAGCTTTTGGTTCTTCTTTTATTTCTGTTTGGACATCGTCTTCTAGATCTAATTTAAGTTGGGCTTCAGCTTTTTTCTTTTCTGTTGATGACTCTACTTTGGGAGCAATAGCAAATGGAGCATCTTTTTCTAGTTCTGAAGATTTCTTTTTGCTAGTTGTTTTTTCTTCTTTTATAATCGGCTTTTGCGGAGAAAAGAAAAAGGATGCTTCTTCTTTTTCAGCTTCGTTTTTAATGTTTGTTTCATTAATTAAATCGGACGAAGCATCATTTCCAACACTATGTCTGTTATCCATTATATCCCCAATAGTATCGTTATCAGAATCTAGATCACGTTCAAGTACATCAGTAATCGAATCGTTGTCTGAATCCAGATCTCGTTCAACTACATCAGAAATCCCGTCGTTATCCGAATCTAAATCAGTATAATCTCCCAATTCATGAACAATACTTGCAGAAGATAATTCCGTGCTTTCCACGTTTGCCAATTCAATATCGTTTTGATTCAATTCCGAATTTCTAATTCCAGAAGTGTTTCCAGTAATATTTAAGGTTCTGTTGGTTAGCTCAATTCTTGCTAATCTTGTAGTTTCAGATTCAAATTTTTGAGCCGCAGCTTTTACTGTTTCAAGCGCAATTTGCATTTTGTCTTTCAAGGCAATTAAATCCGCATCGAGCTGGTTTACTTTTTCTAAAATATCTGTATTTGAAGGACTTGCAATAGAATTAAGATTCAAAATGGCATCATACAACTCACTACAATCGGCCAAAAGAATTCCTTGCTCCACTTTTTGTAAGGGTCTGCCTAAATTTAAAAAATCTTCTAGGTGGAAAGAGAACTTATCTAGCTTTTCAATTACGGGTTGTAAAGAATGTTGATCTGCCATGAGAATTGATGTTTTATTTTTGGAATCTTTGTATTTTACGAAGGTAACACCTTATAAACAAAGGAAAAGTGATAAAATTATGTTTATAGAACCCAGAACCCGTAAAAAAGGGTGGATTGAGGTAATAACTGGCTCCATGTTCTCTGGAAAAACCGAAGAATTAATTAGAAGACTTAAACGAGCGAAATTTGCCAATCAAAAAGTGGAGATTTTTAAGCCCAGTACAGATATTCGCTACCATGAATCGGAAGTGGTTTCGCATAATTCGAATGCTATTGCTTCTACTCCTGTGGTAAGCGCTCAAAATATTTTACTTTTAAGTACTGATATTCAAGTAGTTGGTATTGACGAAGCCCAATTCTTTGACGATGCACTTATCGAAGTAGCCGAAAATCTTGCTGAAAGAGGCATACGTGTAATTGTTGCTGGTTTAGATATGGATTATTTAGGAAAACCTTTTGGCCCCATGCCAAAAATGTTAGCAATTGCCGAATATGTTACCAAGGTAAACGCCATTTGTATGGTTTGTGGCGATTTGGCATCGCACTCCTTCAGAAAGTCTGCTTCGAAAGACAAAGTGCTTTTAGGCGAAAAAGATCTATATGAACCAAGATGTAGAACCTGTTTTAAAATCGGTGTAACAGGTTGATTCTGAGCCAAAATGTTAAATTTCTGGGTGGGGCTTAAATTTTACAATTTTACGATACTTCAAATCCCATCTTTTAATTATTATTGCAACAATGATTGTAATAAAAAATTACATTAATGGCGCATTTGTAGATGCGGTGTCAGGCAAGCATTTAGAAAACATAAATCCTGCAAAAGGAGAAATTTTCAGTACTTTGCCAGATTCTGATTCGGCAGATATTGAATTAGCAGTAGCAGCTGCAAAAGTCGCATTCGAAAAATGGTCTACTTGTGGCATAGATACTCGGGCAAAATACTTAGAACAAATCGCCATAGGAATTGAAAATAAACTAGCAGCGTTTGCACATGCCGAAAGCTTAGACAGCGGTAAACCTCAAACTGCTGCTATGACAGTTGATATACCCAGAGCCGCAAGTAATTTCCGTTTCTTTGGTACAGCTATTCGCCATTTCTCTGCTGAAAGTCATTACACAGAGCCTGAGGCCATTAACTTTACTTTACGTCAACCAATTGGTGTAGCGGGCTGTATTTCTCCTTGGAACCTACCGCTCTACCTTTTCACATGGAAAATAGCTCCTGCGCTTGCTGCGGGAAATACCGTAGTTGCAAAACCATCGGAATTAACTCCATATACTGCTTTTTTGCTTTCAGAACTTTGTGCGGAAATAGGTTTACCCTCAGGAGTTTTAAACATCGTACACGGTTTGGGCGGAAAGGTTGGTCAGGCAATAACAGAGCATCCTGAAATACCAATTATCTCTTTTACAGGAG
>DAIRTB010000439.1:0-2484 GCA_036804105.1 Bacteroidota bacterium
GTAAAAAAATGTTAGGAAAAAAATTCTAACACAAAAAACATAACAGAATTTGTTAGGAAAAAAACCTAACAAAAAAAACCTAACAGAAATTTTTCGCTTTTAACTGTTTGATTTGAGAATTGAATCTTTCTAATGACCCCACAGGAATAAAACGGCACAAAAAAAAGCAGCACTATAATATGCTGCCTTTTTTATGAACTCCAACCCTTTCTATGCCGAAGGATACAACCTTGAAAACTGTTCGCTGTATTTATTGAGGATTATTTTACGTTTTAGTTTCAATGTTGGAGTCATTTCTCCGCTTTCAATTCCCCAAGAGTTTGGCATAATTTCGAATTTCTTGATTCGCTCCCATTGTCCAAAACCCTGGTTATACGTATCTATTTCTTCCTGAAACTTCTGAATTACCTCTGCATTTTTTATAATCTCAGCATCTGTGGTGTACTCAATATTCTTTCTACTGCACCAAGATTTAAGATTATCCCACGATGGCACGATAAACGCCGCTGGATATTTCTGATTTTCTCCCAAAACCATAATTTGCTCTATTAGCAACGATTCTTTAAACTTATTTTCCATAGATTGTGGGGCGATATATTTCCCACCAGAAGTTTTGAAAATCTCTTTCTTTCTATCGGTAATTTTAAGGTAATTGTCTTTGGTAATTTCGCCAATATCTCCAGTATGTAGCCACCCATCTGCATCAATAACCTCAGCAGTAAGGTCTGGAGCTTTGTAATAACCCATCATAATGCTTGGCCCTTTTACTAAGATTTCTCCATCTTCTGCAATTTTTACTTCTAGATTATTTAGAACTGGACCTACCGTGCCTACTTCAAGTTGTTTGGTTGCTATATAACCTACCGCAATTACAGGCGATGTTTCTGTAAGTCCGTACCCTTCTACAACCGGAATTCCAGCGGCCCAAAAAACTCTTGCCAAACGTGGTTGTAAAGCGGCTGCACCACTTACAATAGCCTTAATGTTATTGCCTAAGGCTTCTCTCCATTTAGAAAATATAATTTTGTTGGCCAATTTAAGCTGGAAATCGTACCAAAAACCAATGTCTTTGTTGAATTCGTATTTCAAACCTAGATTAAGCGCCCAGAAAAATAAGTTCTTTTTTATACCTGTTAAATCGTAACCTTTTGCCACAATTTTGTCGTAAACTTTTTCTAACAAGCGTGGCACTGTAGCAAAAACCTGAGGTTGAATTTCCTTCAAATTATCGGCTATGGTTTCCATACTTTCTGCATAATAAATCTGGATACCACGAGCGGTGTACAAATAGGTAATCATGCGCTCATAAATATGACAGAGCGGTAGAAAACTTAAAGCCTTGTCGCCAACTGCTGCAGGAACCCTTTCAATAGAGCCTTTTACGTTTGCAATAATATTTTCGTGCGACAACATTACTCCCTTTGGTGTACCCGTTGTGCCAGAAGTATAGATTAATGTTGCTAAATCTGTAGATTGCACCTGCTCTGTGTAAGAACGTAAGGTTGATTCTAGATCTACATTGGCCATTTTTACCACTTCCTGCCAATGTTTAGCACCATCCACAATATCGTAGGTATAAATTTCTTTAACCAATGGCAAATCTGCTTGCATATTCTTTATTCTGCTGTACAATTCTGAATTGGCAACAAAAATTACGCTAACCTCCGCATGATTGAGAATAAATTTATAATCTGCATCTGTAATTGTTGGATAAATAGGAACATGAATTGCTCCCATCTGCATAACGCCGAGATCAATAAAATTCCATTCAGGCCTATTTTGAGAGATATTTGCAACTTTATCGCCTGGTTTCAATCCAAGTGATAATAAACCTAAACTCACTTGGTCCATAATCTGAATTACTTCGGCGGAGGAGTAAGTTTTCCATTTACCATTTACCTTATTGGCAAGCGCAGCAGGCTGTGAGTAGTTAGCGTTTTGGTAGCGAATAATATCGAATAATCTCGTGTATTTGTCCATAATTTCCATAGCAGTTAATGTAAGTCAAACATAAACTTAAAAGTGCTTTAATGCAAGTTTTTGTGCTAATAGTATTCACAAAACAGGCTATGAAAACAAAAACGCATCGCTAATTAAAGCGATGCGTTCAAAAAATGAAAAAATTGGTTTATTTCTTTACAATTCTTGAAAAGATAATGCCTTGTGTTGAAGTAGGTCCCCAAACTTGCTTATCTTGAAAATTAAAGCCTTTTTCTTTTCTTGTAATTCTAGCCTCAAAAACATTCATTTCTAGCGTTACATAATTTGCATTTGCTCTGTTTACGGTACAAGTTTTGCCTGTTGTGCTACCAGCAAAGCGGGTTTCGCCAGCTTTACTGAAACCGATAATACAGTCAGTCATGGCTTCTAAATCGTCTGGACTTAGATCGGCAAACGGTTCGTCGTTGGTGAATTCTTCTTTGAAGTCATCCATTTTATTGTATGTAAAGACTTCTAAGTCAAATCTTCCCTTTCCAGATTCTA
>DAIRTB010000440.1:0-2482 GCA_036804105.1 Bacteroidota bacterium
ACCACAAAGCTTTCGTAGAAAACCCAAATGCCCTCATAGTATTTACTGGTCCGAGTGCATACGTGAGTGCATCCTGGTATAGCAATCCGCAAATTGGATCTACCTACAATTACATGAGTGTTTACATTAGCGGCAAAATGGTTTTTATGGATGATGATGATTTGGTGCAATTCATGCGTAAGTTCACGCTAAAATTTGAAGGAGGTAATACACAGTCTCCAACAACTTACGATAATCTTCCTGATCCATTTCTAAGCAAAATGATGCCAGCCATTGTAGGTTTCGAAATAAAAGCCGAAAAAATTGAAAACGTTTTTAAGCTCAGCCAAAATAGAGACGAGAAAAGTTACCTCAACATCATCTCAAAATTAGAAGCTAAAGGCGGTAACAGCGCTGCAATCGCTGCCGAAATGAAGAAAAGAAAAGCGGCACTTTTTCCTGAAGGTGTTGCTTGGGACAGATCAAGATTTGATTCTTGATTTGTGAATACATTTCGTTAAACCCTTAATCTAACAATTAACATGCAAGAAAATAAACATCAATTGCAATCAAATTCCTCCAACGCAACACCGTTTGCACAAACTTATTTTCATGGCACAAAGGCAGATTTAAAAGTTGGCGACAAAATTCAAGTAGGCTACAATTCCAATTACGGGCAACAAAATACTGCGAAATACATTTTCTTAACCGCAACTTTAGATGCGGCTATTTGGGGTGCAGAACTCGCATTTGGAAATGGAAAAGAGAGAATTTACTTGGTAGAACCAATAGGAGAAATTGAAGACGATCCAGATCTTACTGATAAAAAATTTCCAGGAAATCCAACGAAATCATATCGTTCCACCCATCCTTTCAGAGTGGTTGGTGAGGTAATAAACTGGGAAAATCATCCTGAGGCACAGATAAAAATGTTGAAAGAACATCTTGAAAAACTTAAAGTGCAAGGCATAAATTCTTTTAACGATTAAGAGGAATTGAATGCATTTGAGGTAATAAATTCACATCATTCAGATGAATAAAGAAACTTTAATCTATCAATTCATTAACAACCATATCGAATTGGCAAACCATGTTGATGGCCTAAGTGAAGCTGATTTTATTATAAATAAAAATGAAAAATGGAATGCGGCTCAACAAATCAAGCATGTAAGCTTGTGTCTATCGCCTATAAATCAATCACTTACATCTAAAACATTTATTGAACAGAAATTTGGAAAAGTAAATCGCTTAAATTTATCCTATGATCAAATAATTGAAAATTACAAAAAAGCACTAGCTGAAGGAGGTAAAGCTCCGGAAAAATATTTGCCAACACATCATGCCTTTGAAGATAAGCAAGTACTTTTAGACGAACTCCATGAACTACTTAAGTCGATAAAAAGCAAACTCACCAATTATTCTGAAATAGAACTCGAAAGCTTGGTGCTCCCCCACCCGCTTATGGGAATTATAACCATAAAGGAATTATTCTACTTGATGAGCTACCATGCAACGCATCATTTAGACCAGGTAAAAGCAAGTTTATATTGAAAGTAACGCTTTTTTCTCAGCCTAAAATTACTATGAAACAAGCACTTATTTTAATTACATTTCTTTCTAGCTTCCTAACAATGAATGCACAAAATCAAGATCCTTGGACTCAATATCTCACTCCTTCTAGCACTCACAAACTTTTTTCACAGTATGAAGGAAATTTCAAAATGGAGATAACCATGCAAATGGGCGAAAACCAAAAACCTGCTGTTATTGAGGTTCAATCAGAACATAATATGCTACTTGGGGGAAGATTTTTAGAAATGAAGCAAACTGGAAACATGATGGGTATGGATTATCAAGCCATCACAATCTTGGGCTACAACAATACCGACAAAAAAGTAACCTTAACAACCATTACCAATATGGGTACAGGAACCTTGTTTTTAGTAGGTGATTGGGATGAAAACACAAAATATGCCACACTTTTTGGAAAGCTAACGAATCCAGTTACTAAAAACACCATAAACTTAAAACAAATCGTAACCTTTGTAGATGAAAACACCCTGCTAATTGAAAGTTTCGATCAAGAAGGAGAAAATCCAGAAAAGAAAACCGTTCAGTACAAGTTGGTTAGAGAGGTGGAGCCAAAGAAGTGATGGTTAGGTACACAATTTGAGCCATTGCGTAATCCTGTGAGTAATTTGCGGTTAAAAAGTCCCTTTTTTAACAAACCACCCCAGGCGACCACAATGGATCTCCCCTACAAGGTTTGTGCTAGTACATTTAGCTAATCATCGAAAAGACATTAGGGACACTTAGCACTAAAATGAAAAGAATGACTAGATCATGACCCTTTTTAGAAAATTATCACATCATCCCATCAACTAATCAACTCATCATCTAATCAACCAATCATCACCTCAGCAAAAGTTTTGTTTTTCAAAGAATAAAAACTATTTTTGCTAACGAACGTTAGGTTGTATATGGAGATTACTTTAAATAGGCG
>DAIRTB010000441.1:0-2482 GCA_036804105.1 Bacteroidota bacterium
AAATTGCTAATTTTGCAAAAGACAAAGGTTTTGATATTATTTTTACTGGAAGAGAAAGCATAGATTATAACGGTGGTCAGGTTGGTGGAATGATAGCTGCAATGCTAGATTTACCCTTGGTAAACGTGGTTACAAAAGTTAGCTTTTCTGGAAAAACTGGCACTGTAGAAAGAGATATAGATGGAGGAAGAGAAATAGTTGAAGTTAATACTCCCGTTGTTTTAAGCGCTCAGAAAGATTTATGCGAACCTAGAATTCCAAATATGCGGGGAATTATGGCTGCAAGGTCTAAACCTTTACAGGTAGTAGCGGCATCATCAACAGAAAAAGGAACTGTGGTTTCAAATTACGAAACTCCAAAACCAAAAGCAGGTTGCAAGTTTATTGATGCAAACAATGTAGAAGAATTAGTTAGTTTATTACACAACGAAGCAAAAGTTATTTAAGATATGTCGGTTTTAGTATTCGCAGAAAATGCAGGAGGAATTATAAAAAAAGCAACACTTGAGGCATTAAGTTATGGTTCTGAAATTGCCAGTACTCAAGGTACTGAGGTAGTGGTATTAGCCCTTGGTAGTTTTCAAGATCGGGAATTGGCTAGATTAGCTAATTATGGAGCTACAAAAATTTGGCACGATTCAGATATTGTTTTCAACGAAGTAGATGGACAGTTGTTCGCAAAGGCAATAATTAAAGCTGCAAAGGATGCTGGTTCAAATATTATAATACTTTCATCAACCTACACTGGTAAGACATTAGCCCCAATAGTTGCAGTAAAGTATAATGCTTCATTGGCTCCAAACGCAATTGCCCTGCCAGAAATTGAAAGCGGTTTTACAGTAAAAAGAACTGTGTTTTCCAACAAAGGATTTGCCAATTTCGAGTTGAACAACACAAATAAAGTAATCTCGTTGATTCCTAATGCTTACAAAGTGGTTGAGAAATCAACTGGAGCAGCTGTAACCCCTTTTTCGGCGGGTTTATCAGCCAGCGATAAAACTGTTAAGACCATAGAAGTAAAAAAGGTAGAAGGCAAAATTCCTTTAACTGAGGCAGAATTAGTTATTTCAGCAGGTAGAGGCATGAAAGGTCCAGAAAATTGGCATCATATAGAGACCCTGGCAAATACCATTGGAGCAGCAACAGCCTGTTCTAAGCCAGTTTCAGATATGGAATGGAGACCGCACTCAGAACACGTTGGCCAAACGGGAATTACCATAAAACCAAACCTGTACATCGCAATCGGAATTTCTGGTGCAATACAACATTTAGCTGGCGTAAGCGGTAGTAAAGTAATTGTAGCTATCAACACAGACAAGGAAGCACCTTTCTTTAAAGCTGCAGATTATGGAATTGTAGGCGATGCGCTAGAAATTGTTCCTAAATTAACAGAGGCATTTAAGAAGTTAAGAGCTGCCAACTAGGTTAGCAATAGGTATGCGTAAAATCGAATTAAAGTTATTGTTTTTGTCTGAAAGCAATCCTGCTAACGGCTCTTACATATTGGTACTTGCAGAAACTAGCGGAAAGCGGCGTTTGCACATTATTATTGGTGCACCAGAAGCCAATGCAATACACCTTCATTTACAAGGAAACAAACCGAAGCGGCCACTTACCCACGATTTGTTTGTTGCATTTTCTAAAACTTTTGGAGTTGAATTGGTTGAAGTCTTCATCAGAGAAATGAACGAAGGTATTTTCTACAGCTCTTTAGTTTGCAAAAAAGATAACGAAATGTACGAGATAGACGCAAGAACTTCTGATGCATTGGCTTTAGCCGTAAGGTTTAATTGCCCCATTTTTGTGAGCGAAAAAGTGATGTTAGAAAGTGGATCTACAAGTGATGAAATCTTTGTGGAAGACTATTCAGATGAAGAGGAGGAAGGTCTTGATTCGGATGAAATTTTGGATGAGATTTTTCAAAGCTCGGTATCTGTTCAGGAATTGGAGCAAAAACTGAACGATGCGCTTGCTAACGAAGATTACGAAGCAGCTGCTCGATATCGTGACGAATTAATGAAGCGCAAAAAATAAACAGCTTCTTTTAAACTATAAACTTTTATTTTGCATCGCCATCCAAAAAATGGCGATGTTTTTTATAATGAAGAAATTTCTCGCCATATTGCTTGTAGTTTTATGTTCAGCTTTTATCTCGGTTCAGGCAAACGGATTGGAAACTTTTCTTACTGGCAAATGGTACAAAGCCAATTTGTTAGCAATTTCAACAGAAGCCAATAAGACAGATACCATTAATAAACTCGTTTTTACTGGTAATGAATTTACATGGGTTGATTCTTCAAATTCAATTTTTTGGGAAGGAACATGGAAACTCGTATCTGATTCTACCTTGGTGTTGTTAATTTCTACCAATTCTGAAGTGGATTCTTTTGAAAAGGCTGTTGCTGATACCATAAATCTTTCGGATTTAAAACCGATTGTTAAGCAGTTTGAAATTTTCAAAATTAACGAAGAGGTTTTGGTG